>JAWWAT010000495.1:0-2984 GCA_033721635.1 Marinobacter sp.
CGGTGTATATCAAGGTGCACCACGCCCTGGTAGACGGCGTATCGGCGATGCGGATGGTCACCCGGATGCTGTGCCAGGATACCGGCGAGCGGGACATGCCGCCGATCTGGGCCATGCCACCTCGCCCGTCCCGTGAAAAGGAGGATGGTGGCCCATCCCTATGGCGCAGTATCGGCCATCTGCTGGGCGAATCCGGCAAGCAACTGGGCACGGTGCCCACCGTGGCCCGGGAACTGCTGAGAACCATCAACAATGCTCGAAAAGACCCGGCCTATTCCTCCATATTCCACGCACCCCGCAGCATCCTGAACCAGAAGATCACCGGCTCCCGGCGCTTCGCAGCGCAATCCTATGAACTCAGTCGGATAAAGGCGGTGTGTAAAACCTACGGAACCACGGTGAATGATGTGGTGATGGCCATGTGCGCCACCGCGTTGCGCAGCTACCTGATGAACCAGGACGCCTTGCCGGAGAAACCACTGATCGCCATGGTGCCGGTGTCACTGCGCAAGGATGACAGCTCCGGTGGCAACCAGGTGGGCGTGATCCTTGCCTCCCTGCACACCGACGTTACCAGCCCGGTTACCCGGCTGATGCAGATCCACGAGGATGTTAAGGCTGCAAAAGACCGATACGCCGACATGTCCCCGGAGGAGATCATCAATTACACCGCCCTGACCCTGGCGCCGGCGGCGTTCCATCTGCTTACCGGCATGGCTCCGAAATGGCAGACCTTCAATGTGGTCATTTCCAACGTGCCTGGGCCGCGGGAGACTTGCTACTGGAACGGTGCCATGATGGACGGCATGTACCCGGTCTCCATCGCCATGGATCGCCTGGCCCTGAACATGACCTTGACCAGCTACGGCGACCAGGTGGAGTTCGGCCTCATCGGCTGCCGCCGCACGCTACCCAGCCTGCAGCGGATGCTCGACTACCTGGAAGAGGCCCTGGTCGAACTGGAGGCCGCTGCCGGACTGTGAGCAGCTCGATCAGCCGAAGCGGCGTTCCTCGTTACGAATGGAAATCTGGTTGTTCAGGGTCCAGAAGTCGTACAGCACACCGAGCAGGAACAGGCCGCCGGTAAACAGGTAGATGATCCCGGTAATCCACTTGCCCATGTACATTCGATGAATCCCGAACACACCGAGGAAGGTGAGCAGGATCCAGCCGATGTTGTAGCTGACTTCACCTTCCCGGAATCGCAGGTCCGCTTCGCGGTCCATGGCCGGGATCAGGAACAGGTCAATAATCCAGCCGATGAACAGCAGCCCCAGGGTAAAGAACCAGATGGTGCCGGTAACGGGTTTGCCGTAGTAAAACCGGTGTGAGCCCAGGAATCCGAAGATCCAGAGCAGGTAGCCGATCAGTTTGCTGTGGGTGTCTGGGCGATCTGTCATGTTCGTTTGCATCCTCTTGGGTTGGTGTCTGGCTTCAATTATGGCCCTAGTCTGGTCGGTTTGGGGGCTGGCCGGGGGGAAGGAATATTTTCCCTCGGGAAAAACAACTCGCTTCGCTCAGACATCTTTTTCCTGTCGGGAAAATATTCCTTCCCCCCGTCCGTCGAACCATTGTGGCATAGCAAACGAAAAGCAAATTAAGTCAGAGCAATAAAAAATAAGACGGCAATCTCGTCTGTCAGCAGGGCGTGGGGTGGGGCATAAATTTTCAGGGGAAAAAGATGTCTGAGCGAAGCGAGTTGCTTTTTACCCTGAAAATTTATGCCCTGCCCTGCGACCACGCTCCAAACCCAGAGGAAAGAGACTTCCGAGCAGCCAAGCCAAACCTCAAGGCCCCACCTCAGGCGCCGGATCCGGACCACCCTCGCGAAACTCGCTGGCCGACTTGCCGGTCCACTTCCGGAAGGCCCGGCTGAAGTTCGAAAGGTCGGCATACCCGAGCTCGTAGGCAATCTCGCTGACCGATTGGTTGGTATACCGGAGCAGTTGAATCGCCCGGTCTTTCAGCACCGATTCCAGTATTTCCCGGTAGTTGGTGTCGCGGTCCGCCAGCCGTCGTTTCAGGGTTCGAGACGAGACGCAGAAACGCTCGGCCATGGCTTCCAGGGACGGCAAGGGTCCCGGCATCATCCGGAGCATGTTGCGGATTGCCAGGACAATGTCGCCCTGTTCCTTCAACGCCTTCTGAAGCTCAAACTCGCACTGGTCGCGGGCCATTCGGGAGGCTTCTGCATCGGCCAGGCGCATGCGTACCTCCAGGAGTTCCCGGGGAAACACCATCATCTCGTCGGGCTGGCCGTATTCGAACCGAACGGGAAGCTGGTCGGCAAAGCGCCGGTACCAGGGCGGTTCCGGTGCGCTCAGGCGGACGGTGACACCCGGCAATTTGCCGTCTTCCAGGGCAAAGCCGTGTTTTGCGGCGTCTTCCCGGTCCAGGAGCTGTTCGGTCAGCAGGATCAGCGTCGCGCTCACGGTCTCGGCGAGAAACGGGTAGAGGCCGGGCACTTCGAACTCGGTACACAGCTTTACCAGCACCTGATCGCCCGCTTCGGACTGGCTCATGCCGAGAAACGGCACCCGGAGATGCAGGTATCGACGCACCGAATCCAGGGCATCGGCGAAGGTGGGGCTGGTGAGGGCCGCGAAGCCCAGGGTGCCGTGAATCGTCAATCGCAACTCCCGGGCCAGCAAAAAGCTGAGACCGTCCTGACCAGCCAGGTTCACAGCCCGCTTGGCCATGATGATGGCATCGGTGACAAACACCCGGCTGTCGTTGGACTTGAGATCGTCCGGGGAGAATTCGAGCCCTTCATAGAGTGACCGGTCGTTATACCCCAGTTGCCTGACTGTCTCGGCCAAGACCCGCAGGTAAGCCCCCGGCACCAGGAACAATCCCAGCATCTGCCGTTCTTTGTCCGGACCGGTTGCAGTCATTGGCACTCCTTCTTATTGGCGTGGCTGAAGCACTTCAATGGACTCTATCAGATGCCTCCCGTCGCTACAGTGGGGCCCGGTACACCATGC
>JAWWAT010000496.1:0-2976 GCA_033721635.1 Marinobacter sp.
AGAGTGCGAGCGTGCCGTTGGTTGCCGACATGTCCTCATCAATGCTCTCAAGGCCGGTGGACGTCTCCAGGTTCGGCGTGATCTATGCTGGTGCCCAGAAGAATATCGGTCCTTCAGGATTGGTGGTTGTCATTATTCACAAGGATCTCCTGGGCAAGGCCCGAAAGGAGACTCCGACCATGATGAACTATCAGGTGATTGCGGATAATGGTTCCATGTACAACACCCCGGCTACTTACTCCTGGTATCTGGCCGGCCTGGTGTTCAAGTGGTTGAAAGAGCAGGGCGGTGTGAAGGCGATGGGCGAGATCAACCTGCGCAAAGCCCGCAAACTCTACGACTTCATCGACACCAACGAGTTTTACGCCAACCCGATTGACCCGCGCTTCCGGTCCTGGATGAACGTGCCGTTCACCCTGGCTGATGACGCCCTGAATGGTGAGTTCCTGAAAGGTGCGAATGCCCGTGGCCTGCTGAACCTGGCCGGACATCGCTCGGTTGGCGGCATGCGTGCGAGCATCTACAACGCGATGCCCGAAGCCGGTGTCGATGCGTTGATTGACTACATGACCGAATTTGCGAAGGAGCGTGGCTGATCATGAGTGACGAGCAGGTTCGGCTCGGAGAGCTGCGGGACGAGATCGATCAGCTTGATCAGAAGATCATGGAGCTGATCAGCGCCAGGGCTGCCTGTGCCCAGGAAGTGGCCAACGTAAAGATGGCCGCCAATCCGGGGCAGGACGTCTTTTTCTACCGCCCTGAGCGGGAAGCCCAGGTGCTTCGGCGTATCAAGGAACAGAACCCGGGCCCGTTGTCCGGTGAGGAAATGGCCCGTCTGTTCCGGGAAATCATGTCCGCCTGCCTGGCGCTGGAAAAGCCCATGCACATTGCCTTCCTGGGTCCGATTGGCACCTTTACCCAAGCGGCAGCGCTCAAGCACTTTGGTCACTCGGTGGTCAGCGTGCCTCTACCGGCTATTGATGCGGTGTTTCGGGAGGTGGAATCCGGCGCTGCCCATTACGGCGTGGTGCCTGTGGAAAACTCTACCGAGGGTATGATCAACCACACCCTCGATATGTTCATGTCCTCGCCGCTAAAAATCTGCGGTGAGGTTCAGCTGCGGATTCATCATCATCTGCTGGTGTCTCCGAAGCACGCCGACCAGGAAATTACCCGGATTTACTCCCATCAGCAGTCCTTTGCCCAGTGCCGCCAGTGGCTGGACACGCATCGCTACGGCATCGAGCGGGTTACCGTCTCCAGCAATGCGGAAGCCGCCCGGCGGGCCGCCGAGGAGCCGGGCACGGCAGCCATTGCCGGTGATATGGCAGCCGAGCTTTACGGTCTGCAGAAGCTGGCGAACTGCATTGAGGATCGCCCGGACAATACCACCCGATTCCTGATCATCGGTCGGGAGGCAGTGCCGGCCAGCGGTCACGACAAGTCCTCGATCCTGGTGTCCATGCGCAACAAGCCGGGTGCCCTGTATCAGCTTCTCGAGCCTTTCCATCGTCACGGTCTCAGCCTGACCAGGATTGAGACACGACCGTCGCCGAGTGGTACCTGGGCGTATGTGTTCTACATCGATTTCGAGGGACACATGGAAGACGAGCAGGTTGGTAAGGTTCTGGCGGAAGTCGACGAAGAGGCCGTTGAGCTCAAACGCCTCGGTTCCTATCCGATTGGCGTGCTTTGAGTATTCGCAACTGGCTTTTTGAGCAAAGAATGTCGAGGACAATGTATGGCGATTGATTACCAGAGTCTGGCGGTTCGCGGCGTACAGGCGCTTTCCCCGTACCAGCCTGGCAAGCCGATCGAAGAGCTGGCCCGTGAGCTTGGCCTCAATCCGGCGGAAATCATCAAGCTTGCCAGCAACGAAAACCCTCTGGGGCCCAGCGAAAAGGCCCTTGCGGCGGCGCGTCAGGCGCTATCCGAGCTTTGTCTGTATCCCGATGGCAACGGATTCAACCTGAAGCAGGCGCTGTCGAAGCGTCTGAACGTCGGAATGGACCAGATTACGCTTGGTAACGGCTCCAACGATGTTCTTGAAGTGATTACACGGTGTTTCGCTGACGCTGATTCGGAAGTCGTCTTTTCACAATACGCGTTCGCTGTCTATCCCCTGGTAACCCAGGCCATTGGTGCCAAAGGCGTGTCTGTGCCTGCCCGGGAGTGGGGGCACGATCTGGACGCCATGGCTGCGGCGGTTACTGATCGTACGCGCCTGGTGTTTGTCGCTAACCCAAACAATCCCACGGGTACTGTTCACACAGCGGACGCCATTGAGGCGTTCCTTGAAAAGATTCCCGCGAACGTACTTGTGGTTCTGGATGAGGCCTACTGCGAATACCTGACCGGTGACCAATACCCGGATGGTGTTGAATTGCTGTCCCGCTTCCCGAACCTTATCGTCTGTCGCACGTTCTCCAAAGCGTGGGGGCTCGCAGCTCTTCGTGTCGGCTACAGCATCAGCTCTCCGGCCATTGCGGATATTCTGAACCGGGTGCGCCAGCCGTTTAACGTGGATACCGTTGCCCTGTCTGCAGCCACTGCCGTTCTGGAAGACGAGGATTACCTGCAGCGTTCGCGGGATGTGAATTCGGCGGGCCTGCGTCAGTTGCAGGAAGCGTTTGACCGGATGGGGCTCAGCTACATTCCGTCGGCCGGGAACTTCGTGGCCGTGGAAGTAGGGGAGCAGGCCATGGGCGTGTACCAGTCCCTGCTCGCTCACGGAGTGATTGTCCGGCCCATCGGCGGTTATGGCATGCCTCGGCATCTGCGGGTGTCTGTCGGCCTTCCGGAAGAAAATGAGCGCTTTATCGAGGCGCTGGCCCAGGCCCTGACCGCATCGGGGCTAAGCGACTGATATGGTGTCTTCCGAGCCTTTGTTCAAGCGGGTCGCGGTGATTGGTCTGGGGCTGATTGGTGGCTCCCTGGCCAGTGCTATCCGTCGCAACGGGCTGGCCGACACGGTCG
>JAWWAT010000497.1:0-2963 GCA_033721635.1 Marinobacter sp.
ACGAAGAAACCGGTCACTCTCAAGCCGAGTTTGCGCAGCTGCTCCAGATCCTCACTGGCGGCAAGCCCCCGAACCACCGAGGCAATGACCAGGGGAATGACAATCATCTGGATGGTGGCCAGGAACAATTGCCCGGGGAAGGCCAGCCAGTTGCCGATCAAGGTGCCGGTATCGGGTTCCACGAGCCCCACGGAGGGACCGAGTAGGGTGCCCGTGATCAGGCCAAGGAACATGCCAATCAGCACCTTCAGCCAAAGCTTGCCCTGCACAAGACCCGAGAGGTAGCTGCTGAGATGGCGAAGTGGTCGGGGGTAAAAATCGCTCGCCTGGTTTGGCATTGCCGTGAATCGTCCCTGTTTCCATTGAGATTGCCTTACGCAAGCATAGCCCATGTTTGAAAGGGGATTGTGAGGCAGATCAATCGGGCATCAGGTTGATTTCTTCAGCAGTGAGCGGGCGGTATTCGCCGGCCGCCAGCGTATCGTCCAACCGGATATTCCCCATACGTTCACGGTGCAGGTCGGTCACACGGTTACCGACGGCATGGAACATGCGCTTGACCTGGTGGTAGCGACCCTCGTAAATGGTCACTCGGGCTTTGCAGGGGCCCAAAAGGTCCAGATGAGCGGGTGAGGTGGTCAGTTGCTCGAACTCGAACCAGATACCCTTTGCGAATCGTTCCGGGGTCTCGGGCGAAATCGGATAGGCAGTGCTTACCCGGTAGACTTTCGGGATCTTGATCCGGGGCTCGGTGAGCTGGCGGGACCAGCGGCCATCATTGGTCAGGATCAGCAGTCCGGTGCTGCTCCGATCGAGCCTGCCGGCAATGTGCAGATCCGGGCGCAGATCCGGGTCGATCAGGTCCATCACGGTTTGGTGGATGTCGTCGGCGGTTGCGCTCAGCAGGCCCCGCGGTTTATTGAGCATTAGGTAAAGCTGGTGCTCCCCGGCCTGAATAATCTCGTTGTCCACCCGGACGCTCGAAAAGCGGTCCACTTCGGCAGCCGGTTCTCTGCATACGACCCCATTCACAACCACGCTACCCGACGCGATCAGGAAATTGGCGTGGCGACGACTGACGCCGTTCAGGTTGCTGAGAATTCGGGAAAGCTTCATGGTGTGAATCGGCTATGCTGAGTGTAGAACCCCGATAATAATACGAGGAAATGCCATGCCATTCTCTGTTGATCACCTTGCTGAACTCAATCTGCTGGGCCAGTTTCCCTCTACGTCGACGCAGGAAGGGCTCAAGGTGCATGCTCATTCGGCAGCGCCAGAAACGGTGAAGGCCGCAGAAAACCTCCACGCCAAGGGGCTGACCACCCAGAAAGACGGTGGCTACCTCACCCCCCTGGGAGCAGAGGCAGTAGAGCTTACCCAAAAACTCCAGTCGATACTGAGCAGCTCATAATCCCAGGATGACCTTTCCCGTCTTTGAGACTCGATGTCCTCCCGCGTTAGGGTAAGGACATGAAGAACTGGAAAAAATCGCCCATCCTCTGGATGGGTGGCAGCATTGCCGGCGTCGGGCTGATTGTCGGCCTGCTTTATGCGTTCGGCGTGCATCAGCAGGTCGTTGAGCTGCTGCGGTGGTTTGATACCCAGGGCGCGTGGGCGGCTTTCCTGTTTATCGGCATCATGGTGCTTGCCATGGTGATGCTTCTTCCGGGGGTGCTGCTTACCACCGGGGCCGGCTTTGTGTTTGGTGTTCTCGAGGGGACAGCCTACGTGGTGGTGGGGACCACCCTGGGCTCGGCCATTGCCTTTCTGATTGCCCGGCATTTTCTGGGTGAGCACGCCCGTGTGTACATTCGCAGCCGCGCCCGCCTGTCTGTTGTGAGCAACGAAATGGCACCCCACGGCTGGAAAATTGTGCTGCTGACCCGTCTGATTCCGTTCTTTCCCGGCAAACTGTCCAATTTTCTCTTCGGTCTCACCAACTTCTCGTTCGGCGGCTTTGTGGCCGGCACCTTTTTCGGCGTGATTCCCTTTTCCCTGCACAACGTGTATCTCGGCTCGCTGGCTGCCGACCTCTCTACCCTGGGGGTGCGGGAAACCGGACGCACACCGCTGGAGTGGGCCATTTACGGTGCGGGTTTCGTAGGCACGGTACTGGCCGTGGTATTTCTCAATCGCCTTGCCCGGCGAGCACTGGCCCGTTACAAGGTCGAGACCGAGCCAACAGAGCAGGAGGCAAACGAATGAGCTGGATGAACTGGTTGCCCTGGCGTTATCTGGTAAAACGCGTGGCGCATCGTCATGGTTTTCTGGATCCCATCGCGCTGCTCGGGAAGCTGCACAGTTTCGCCCAACCCTCGGAAGTCGGCGAGCCTATCGAACTGCTCAGGGCAGGCGTGGTTTTCCATGCGCGAGGTCTGATCAACAGTCGGGTCATCCAGCATAACCTCGACTGGGTTTGGCCATACTGGGTGGAGCGGCAGTTCGACCCTGAAGACGTTGCTTTCATTCCCCGGGCTTTCTCGATTACCCACATTAATCTGAGTAATCGTAACTGGACGGCTATCGGCCAGCCGGATGTGGATGAGCTGCCGGTTGTAGATCCCCGTGGGTTGCTGACCCCGTTTCACGACGGCTGGTCACTGGATGCGTGGCTGCTTGCGGACGACGGCCGGTGTCTGTTGCCCTCACGGTGCAAAACCAGCCGGCAGCGTCAGGAGCTTGAGGATGGTCCCTGTGTGGTCACGGAGTCCGAGCTGGACGGACTGGCCCTGACCAGTCGGTCCCGGGTTGTGGTGGAAGATGGTCGTCCGGTTTGCGAAATGGTTGTGAAGGCCCGAGCTGAAACGACCGGCTCCCTGGTTATATCCTTGCGGCCGGCCAATCCGGAAGGGATCAGTTTTATCAACAAGGTTCGGCTGTCTGATCAGAGAGACGCCTGGACCGTGGATGGCAAACAGGCGGTGTTTTTCAGTCGGCCTGCAGAGCGACACCATGTCTCGAAC
>JAWWAT010000498.1:0-2958 GCA_033721635.1 Marinobacter sp.
GTGACAAAAGAAATCTCCCTGAAAGATAGAATCCTATCAATACGGTGGCACTTTTGATCAGACCATGCGTATTTTCAGAAATCCCCGTGCATGATCCATTCACTTCCTGTAGCCTGCGCGGCTTTTTCTTCCGGAGGCAGATCTGATGACCGTTCAATCCCAATCTCTCCCGCGAACCAGAAGCGGGCCGCTGACAGACAGTGATCCCGTTGTTCTCGTGCTCACCATCGGCTTCATACTACTGTTCGTGGGTGCCTCAATTGTTGACAGCGGATATGTGGCTGACCTGATCGGAGCCGGCTTTGCATGGACCGCAACGTATCTGGGCTCTTTTTTCCAGCTGCTCTTGCTACTCACGTTCTTCATAGCTATAGGAACAGCTCTGAGCCGGGCCGGTGCCGCTCGAATTGGCGGCCTGGATCGACCGGAGATTGGCCGTTTTCGCTGGCTGTCGATGATCATGTGCACATTGCTGGCCGGGGGCGGGGTGTTCTTTGCCGCCGGTGAGCCGGTTTACCACTTCGTTGTTACGCCGCCGGCTTTTGATACCGAAGCCGGCTCTGCCGCAGCCGTTGCTCCCGCTATGGCCCAATCGTTTACCCACTGGGGATTCCTTGCGTGGGCCGTGCTCGGCTCACTCACGGCCCTGGTTCTGACCCGGGCTCATTACGGCCAGGGCAAGCCGCTGCAACCCAGAACCCTGTTGTACCCGGTTTTTGGCGAAAAGGTCATTCAGGGACGTCTCGGTGGTGTCATCGATGCTTTTTGTGTGATTGCCGTGGTGGCAGGAACCGTGGGCCCCATCGGTTTTCTGGCTACCCAGATGAGCTTTGGTTTGCATGAGCTGTTCGGCGTGCCGGATGGCTACGGTACCCAGTTGAGCGTTCTGGTGGTGCTGGCTGGCGTTTACATGACCTCTGCCATGACCGGACTGCACAAGGGCATTCAGTTGCTGAGCCGTTTCAACGTGATTCTGGCGCTCGTCATTGCCGGGGTGATCTTTGTCTTCGGGCCAACGCTCTTCCTGGCCAATACCTACACCCAGTCCATGGGCGAATACGTCACCTCGTTCTTTGCCATGGCAACCATGACCGCTGAAACCGCGCCGGCCTGGTGGATGAAATGGTGGACGGTGTTCTTCTTTGCCTGGTTCATTGGCTACACGCCTTTGATGGCGGTCTTCGTCGCCAGAATCTCCCGGGGCCGGACGGTTCGGGAAATGGTTCTGGCGGTGGCCGTGTTGGCGCCGATTGCGACCACCATCTGGTTCACGCTTCTGGGTGGCTCTGGCATCTATCACCAGCTTGCCGGCACCTTTGATCTGACAGAGGCGCTGAACAATTTCCGCTTCGATGTGGCCACCCTTACCGTGGCCCAGGCCCTGCCCGGCGGCACCTGGATGGCGGCGGCGATTCTGCTGCTGACAACCATTTTCGTGGCCACCACCGGCGACTCCATGAGCTATTCCATTGCCATGGTCGGCGCAGGCCATGACGAGCCAAACCCGTGGATTCGTGTGTTCTGGGGTGGTGCCATGGCATTGATGGCGGCGATTCTTCTATACATGGGCGCCGGCCAGATTGGTGTGCTCCAGCAGTTCATCGTGCTGACCGCGATTCCGGTTTCACTGATCATCCTTCCCTCGCTCTGGACCGGGCCGAAAGCGGCCATGGCAATGGCGCGAGAGCAGGGGCTGGTCTAGGCTTTTATGGAGCGCGGCGAGCCAGGGACATGCTCGCCCGCGGACTCTTCTGATCGAAAGCTCCTGGAGGGCTGATGCTGGAATCGTTTGAAGCCGGTTTCACGGCGTGGTTGTGGCCGGGGTTTTCGGCGATTCTGGCGGTTGCGGTTACCTACATCGTTTACCGTCTGGCCCTCGCTGTGTTCCGGCATTTCTCAGAGTCCAGAACGGTCATCCGGCTGTTTCTGGATGCGGCTGCCCGGGCTTTGGGTGTCGTTTTCTGCCTGCTTACCCTGGTCGGTTCATTGGCCGCCGCGCCAGCGGATCTGCCCTTGATGTCAGCCATCCAGCAAATCGCCACCCTGCTGCTCATCCTTGCCATCACTTGGGCTGCGGTCAGACTGACCTCGGCCATTGGCGAAGTCATTGTCGCGCTCAATCCGGTGCTGGAAGGGCAGTGGAAGCGAGCCCGCAAGGTCGAAACCCAGACCCGATTCCTGGTCCGTGCACTTAACATTCTCATCGTGATCATCGGTCTCGGCGCTGCGCTGATGACCTTTGAATCGGTTCAGCACATGGGCGCCAGTCTTCTTGCCTCCGCGGGTGTCGGCGGCCTGATTCTCGGCTTCGCGGCCCGTCCTGTGCTCAGCAACCTGCTGGCCGGTATGCAGATCGCTCTGACTCAGCCTTTCCGTATAGACGACGTGCTATATGTGCAGGGCGAGTGGTGCTGGGTGGAAGAAGTAACAGCCACCTATGTCGTCTTGCGGGTCTGGGATCTGCGCCGCCTGGTTGTTCCGCTGCAATGGTTTATCGAGAATCCGTTCCAGAACTGGTCCAGGAATACGGCAGAGCTGCTGGGAACAGTCTTTATCTGGGTCGACTACACCATGCCGGTTGAACCGCTCAGGCAGGAATTCACTCGTCTGCTCAATGAATCGGGGCTCTGGGATGGCGAATTTTCCTCGGTGCAGGTGACCGATTCCAGTGATCAGGCCATCCAGGTGCGTTTTTTGATGAGCGCCGCCAATTCCAGCAAGAACTGGGACTTGAGATGTGCGGTCCGGGAGGGCTTGGTAACCTTCATCCAGGAACATTACCCTGCCCAGTTGCCGAGGCTCCGGGCCCGGGTGGTGGAACCCTGAGTCCCGGTTGTGCCCTCCCAGGCCAGATCAGAACCTGTAGTTCAGCCCCACCGCGAACAGGTACGAGGACTCATCGTAGAAGGTCAGGTTGGACTCTGTGTTGCCATAGCCGGCAAACGAAATAAATGACCA
>JAWWAT010000499.1:0-2954 GCA_033721635.1 Marinobacter sp.
ATGGGCGCAGCCGGGCTCGATGTTTCCGGCTCTCTAGATGACTTACTTGGAGCCGCGGATATCGTGGTGGACTGCACACCGAAACACCTGGCCAGCAAGAATATCGAAACCTACCGGCGGCTTGGCATCAAGTACATCGTTCATGGCGGCGAGAAACATGAAAGCACGGGCCATTCATTCGTTGCCGAGGCCAACTACGCGAGCGCTGTCGGCCGTGACTGCAGCCGTGTCGTATCGTGCAACACAACGTCGATCATTCGTACCCTGTCAGCACTCAAACGCCACGGCTTGCTGGACCGGGCACGGGGAACCCTTCTGCGCCGGGCCACCGATCCCTGGGAGAGCCATCAGGGCGGGATCATGAATACCCTCGTGCCAGAGCCGGAGATTCCCAGTCACCAGGGCCCGGATGCCCAAAGTGTCGACCCGGACCTGGATGTGGTAACCATGGCGGTCAAGGTTCCGGAGACACTGGCCCACCTGCACTACTGGTCCGTTCAACTGACACGTGAGGCGAGCAAGGACGAAGTGCTCGATGCGTTCCGCACCTCCTCCCGCATTGTTTTCCTCCGGAACAGCGACGGGCTAAGCGCGATCAACAGCGTCAAGGAGTTGATGGCCGACCTTGGCCGACCTCACGACAGCCTGTATGAAGTCGCGCTTTGGGAAGACATGCTCAAAGTGCAGGGCAATGAGCTGTTTTATGCCTATATGGTCGACAACCAGGCGATTGTTGTTCCGGAAACCATCGATGCCATACGCGCACTGACCGGGGCCGAACCCGATGCGGAAACGTCGATCAGAGACACCAACGACAGCCTGGGTATCGGCTCTTTGGGGTTATAGATATGGACGGCAACCCCGGCGACGTCGCCTGTGAACCCGAGGGCGGGGCCGTGAAGGGTGTGTTCAGGCTGTTCGGTGAGGGAGACGAACTCTATGCGGAGATGATTCGCTCGGTCCGTGCTGCCACCCAGCGTATCTTTCTTGCTTCGTATATCCTCGCGGCGGACGAGGTGGGGACTGAACTGCTTGATGAACTGATGAAGCAGTCCCGCCACGGCCTCGACGTGCGCATTCACGTTGATGCGCTGGGCTCAAGCAGCGTTCTTACCCGAAAGCACCGACGCCAGCTCAGAGCCGCCGGCATCCGTCTTCAGCGCTTTCACCGCTGGAGTTGGCGGCAACCGATGCGTTACAACCGTCGCGACCATCGCAAGCTGCTGGTCATTGACGGCAAAACAGCGTACCTCGGCGGCTTCAACATTCATCGCGAAGGCTCGAGGCGCTATTACGGCCCAAAGCGTTGGCGCGACGTGCATGTGTGCTTCGAGGGGCCTCTGGCGGCGGAGGCTGACGCTCTGTTTGACGCCTTCTGGTGCGGTCACCCTGACTGGAGCCCACAGAGTCATACCATCGGTGACAGCCGGATCACTCCCAATACCACACGCGCCTGCCGCATCCAGCTGCGGTGCTCCATCAAAGACCAACTGGCTGGAGCATCCGACAAAATCTGGCTGGCGACGCCCTATTTCGTACCGGACCGGGGATTACGCAAACAACTTGCTCTCGCGGCCCGCCGTGGAGTCGATGTGCGGATCCTGACCACCGAAAAGACCGACTCGACCCCCGCACAATGGGCGGCCCGCGCCATTTACGGAGAACTGTTGGAACACGGCGTTCGCATATTCGAGTACACGCCCCGGCTAATGCATTCCAAAGTGCTGCTCGTTGACGATGTCTGGGGAAGCATAGGGACAGCGAACTTCGACTACAGAAGTTTGTTTATTAACTATGAACTGACGCTGATTTCCACAAACGAAGCCTTGAATGGCCAGTTAAGAAACGAGTTCGTAACTGATTTGCTGGATGCCAGTGAAATCACTGGCATCGCCTGGAAACACCGCGGCTTCATGAAAGGCGTGTATGACACGCTTGGCCTGTTGCTACGCAAGTGGCTTTGACGTGGGCCGGCTTAGATCGGGGCTCAACTTGCTTGGTATGCCGAACCAAGGTCCCAGACACCCGGTGCGGCAATGATTAAAGACACAGCGAGTGCTTTGGTGCGAGTCGAGTTAGACCGCCTTGATAATCTCAGACAGCCTATCTCTCACCTCACCCGCAATATGCTTGAGTTGCTCATTTTCGATCGCTGTCATGGATAACACGGGATCAACCGCACTGACTTCAACGCCCTCCGGGGTCTCGCGCAGTATGACATTGCACGGCAACATAGCGCCTACCCGGGGTTCCACGCCAATGGCTTCCCAAGCCATGGCTGGATTGCAGGCACCGAGAATTCGGTAGGCGAGCATGTCCTTGTCCAGTTTCTTTTTCATGGTGGCCTTAACATCAATTTCTGTCAGAACCCCGAAACCCTGATCGGCCAGGGCCTTGCGGGTTCGCTCATCCACTGTCTCGAAATCCACATTCTGAATTACGCGATTCATTGTGTAAGACATATACATTTCCTTTTCTTTGGGTAAACCGAGTGAGGCCTATAGTAGCCAGCCCTTCAATATCAACACCTAACCTTTTCAGAACCCATAGCGTACCCCCAGATACAGGTTATTGTTGTCCTCAAACTGACCGAAGAAGGTTTCCTCCTGGGCGCCGAAAAACAGGTTTCCGCCGGCTTCAACAGAGAGATGGTCATCAACCTGATAGCCCACCCGGGGGCGCAGGTACGCGTCCCGGTCCGAGGGCGAGTAGAACAGGAACAACGACCACTCCAGATTCTGGCTGTGTGTCAGCCATGTCAGCCGCTGGGTGAGGACGTGGCGATTCTCGTCCCGCACCGGGGCACCCGGGGGCAAGGCCCGCCGGTAGGCCTCAAACTCGCCCATGCGCTCAAGGTAGTATTGCAGGCCCAGGGTCAGGTTACGGGCAATTTCCTGCTCATAGCCGAGCAGCAGGCGCAGCTCGCTGTTGCGTACTGTGGGATCGTCGCCATC
>JAWWAT010000500.1:0-2945 GCA_033721635.1 Marinobacter sp.
CACACCCTGGGCCAACGTGTACCTGGTCCAATACGGCATACTTCGACTGTTCCGGGAAGCACCCAGTGGCAAAGTGTCTGTGCACCACTTTTTTTCCGAAGGCGATATGGTCTGGCCGGTTTTCGGCCGAAGCCGAACTGTAAGAAATACCCTCTGCCTGACCTCCGTAACCCCTGTAACGGCCTGGGTGGCCGACTTCGCGGCGTTCCGATCTGCCATCCAGTCACACGGTGAGGGGCTCTGGCCGCAGTTCGCCCTTGCCCTGACGGAGGAGATCGCTGAGCTGACCAGCATGAGAGAGTTCCGCAAGCACACCATGCCGGCGCGGGAACGTTACCAGTTATTGCTTGAGGAATACCCGGAGCTGGTCAAACGGGTGCCAGACAATCAACTTGCGTCATGGCTTGGTGTTGTACCCGCAACCTTCTCCCGACTCAAAACGGGGGCCGCGAAGAAGCAACCGTGAATTGCAGGGTACGCGGGACCGCCATATAAAAAAGGGCAGCAAACTTTCGCTTGCTGCCCAGAATAACGCTCAACGCTTTGCTAAAAACCTCAAACTCAACCGTGCAGCTTCACTGCCAGTTCGGCAACGTGCTTACCCTGGAAACGGGCGATCGCCAGTTCCTTTTCGTTGGGTTGCCTCGAACCGTCGCCACCGGCGATGGTTGAAGCACCATAAGGTGTTCCACCACTCACCTGCGAGATATCGAAAAACTCTGGAATGCCGTAACCCAGCGGCACAATAACCATGCCGTGATGGGCCAGAGTCGTCCAGAAGGAGCTGATCGTATGCTCTTGGCCACCACCGGTGCCGGTGGAGGTAAACACGCTGGCCACCTTGCCGTGCAGCTTACCTTCAGCCCAGAGTCCTCCCGTCTGGTCGAGGAACGTCCGCATCTGCCCCGCCATATTGCCGAACCGGGTTGGTGTGCCGAAAATCACCGCATCGTAATCAGCCAGTTCTTTCGGGTCGGCTACCGGCGCCTGCTGATCTGCCTTACCGCCCGCGCCCAGGAACGCCTGATCCGACATGGTTTCCGGGACCCGCTTAATCGTAACCTCAGCGCCTTCAACATCTTCGGCGCCTTCGGCGATGGTGTTTGCCATTGTCTCAATGTGGCCATACATCGAGTAGTAGAGAACAAGTACTTTTGCCATGGTCAAACCTCCTGTGTTTTTCAAACGTTATACGCATGCTAACCAGAGGCAGACTCGAGAGAAATCGGAAGTTTTCCGACAGGTCGTTCAATTTTTCTGAACAGAATCACAGGTTGGTCGCGAACGGCCATTGCGTACACGTGTACGCTCAAGTATTTTAGGGCCATGGCTTATAAGGAAGACCACTCAGTGACCGCAACTCAATCCCCTGCACAGACGATCCACCATCGAATCGAAGAGTGGGTGAACAGCGCCACCCACGGGCTGGGCGCGATATTGAGCGTGATAGGCACGGCTGCGTTGATCCTGGGCGCCAGTCAATTCGGCGATGCATGGAAGATCGTCAGCTTCAGTATTTTCGGGGCTTCCCTGATCCTGCTCTACATGGCTTCGGCTTTGTATCACGGTGCCCGGCGACCAGAACTGAAAAGAGCGTTCAAAACCCTTGATCATTGCGCCATTTTTCTGCTGATCGCCGGTACCTACACGCCGTTTCTGCTTGTAAACATGCGTGGAACCGTGGGCTGGACACTGTTTGCGGTAATCTGGTCACTGGCGATCACCGGCGTTGTGCTCAAGGTTATTTTCAAGAACCGCTTCAAGCTCGCCAGGGTTGGAATCTACGTCGCCATGGGCTGGCTGATCACCTTCGCCTCCTCCGATCTGGTGGCCAACCTGAGTGAGACAGCCCTGAATCTGACGATTGCCGGCGGCATTGTTTACACCGCCGGCGTCGCCTTCTATCTTGCCGACCGCATACCGTACATGCACGCGATCTGGCACCTGTTTGTGATCGGCGGCAGCGCCTGCCACTTCAGTGCCATCTATTTTGGCGTGCTGCCACACGTCGCCTGAACTTCTGAAAAGCACACTCGCAACAGAGATGAAACACTTCTAAAACGCCGGAAATGATTGGCTACCTCCACTGCGCCAGCGGCACCATTGCCTACCCCCTTCGGAATATCACCGCTGCATCTTACTGATTTTTATAGCTTTTAACGGACCAAAACAGCATGAAAATGGCGCCAGAAAATCGACCACTCGCGCCGCATTCTTGTCCTTGAGCAATATCAAGAATTACTCCCCGCACTGCTTTGCACAATGGCACAAAGCCCTGAAGCCTCTGACCCGAGGCCACGGGTAAAGCAAACCGAGGAGCACACATCATGGCCAACAGTACAGCGAGCGCCGGACAGATAGGCGCGAAGAACAGGACAAACGCTGACATCGAAAACTGGGATGTCGAAAGCGAAGAATTCTGGCAACGGGAAGGCAAGCGCATTGCCTCACGCAACCTCTGGATTTCCATACCCAGCCTTCTGATGGGCTTTGCCGTCTGGCTGATGTGGGGAATGATCACCACCCAGATGAAGAACCTGGGCTTTCCATTCAGTATCGAGCAGCTGTTTACCCTGTCTGCGATTGCCGGCCTGTCTGGGGCAACTCTGCGGATCCCGGCCTCGTTCATGATCAAGATTGCCGGCGGACGAAACACGGTGTTCCTGACCACCGCCCTGCTGATGATTCCTGCTGCCGGTACCGGCATTGCTCTGATGAATCCGGATACTCCGTTTCTTGTCTTCCAGGCCCTGGCACTGCTCTCCGGCATCGGTGGCGGTAACTTTGCATGCTCCATGAGCAACATCAGCACCTTCTACCCGAAAAGCAAACAGGGCTATGGCCTCGGCATGAATGCCGGTCTCGGTAATTTCGGTGTTACCACCATGCAGGTGGTCATTCCGCTGGTAATGACCGCAGGTATCTTCGGCGCCCTGGCCGGCGAC
>JAWWAT010000501.1:0-2936 GCA_033721635.1 Marinobacter sp.
CGCTGTACTGGCTGTGCCGGATGCTCGATGGCGGCTGTGATCCGCTGTATGTGGCCCGGCGTCTGGTGCGCATTGCCAGTGAAGACATTGGTAATGCCGACCCTCGTGCCCTGCAGCTCAGTATGGACGCTTGGGATGCCCAGGAACGCCTCGGGTCGCCCGAGGGGGAGTTGGCCCTTGCCCAGGCGGTGACCTACCTGGCCCTGGCACCCAAGAGCAACGCCGTCTATAACGCCTTCAATCAATGCATGGCCGACATCCGTCAGGATCCGGGCTATGAAGTGCCCGTACACCTGCGTAATGCGCCCACCAAGCTTATGAAAAGCATGGGGCACGGTGATACCTATCGCTACGCCCATGATGAGCCCGAAGCCTTCGCCGCCGGGGAGTCCTATCTGCCCGAGGCCATTCACCAGCGCCGTTACTATGAGCCTGTCAACCGCGGTCTCGAGATCAAGCTGGCTGAAAAACGACAGCGTCTGGATTCCCGCAACGCTGAAAGCCCCCGCAAACGCTACACCTGAGCCTCCTGCTGCGGTAGCCACGAGCGCCAGTGCAGGTATAATGGCCAGTCAATCAAACATCGCTAACCGGAAGATTCAGGATAATCATGCTCGATCCCAAACGTGTCCGCACCCAGACAGAAGAGATCGCCCGTCGGCTGGCCATCAAGAATTTCGAATTCGATATTGCCGCCTTCGAGAAGCTCGAGGAACGCCGTCGTGCCCTCCAGGTAAGCACGGAAACCCTGCAGAGCGAGCAGAACAAACGGTCCAAGTCGATTGGCAAGGCCAAGGCTGCAGGTGAGGACATCCAGCCGCTGCTGGACGAGGTCGAAGACCTGAAGAAAAAGAGATCCGAGGCGGAAGACGAGCTCCGTACGTTGCAGGAAGAGCTCAATTCCTTTCTGGCTGGAATCCCGAATCTTCCGGATGAAGACGTGCCGGCCGGCGACAGCGAGGAGGACAACGTTCAGATCCGTACCTGGGGCACGCCAAAGACCTTTGAGTTCGAACCAAAAGATCACGTTGCCCTGGGCGAGGGCCTGAAAGGCCTGGACTTTGAGACAGCAACCCGCCTGGCGCACTCCCGCTTTGCCGTCATGCGTGGGCCTGTGGCCCGACTGCATCGGGCTCTGGCCCAGTTCATGCTGGATCTGCATACCCGCGAACATGGCTACCTGGAGACCTACGTACCCTACCTCGTCAACGCCGATAGCCTGTATGGAACCGGCCAGTTGCCCAAGTTCGAGGAAGATCTGTTCAAAACCGAGGGTGAGCATCCGCTCTACCTGATTCCTACTGCGGAAGTGCCTGCCACCAACCTGGTGTCAGACTCCATCCTTGATGCCGGCGAACTGCCGTTGCAGATGGTCTGCCATACGCCATGCTTCCGCAGTGAAGCGGGCTCTTATGGTCGCGATACCCGCGGCATGATCCGTCAGCACCAGTTCGACAAGGTAGAGCTGGTACAGGTGGTTCGTCCGGAGGATTCAGACGCCGCGCTGGAGGCCCTGACCGGCCATGCCGAAAAGGTACTTCAACTGCTGGAACTGCCGTACCGCGTGGTCACACTTTGTGGTGGCGACATGGGCTTTTCCGCGGCCAAGACCTACGATCTTGAAGTCTGGTTGCCAGGGCAGGACAAGTTCCGTGAAATTTCTTCCTGCTCCAATACCCGTGATTTCCAGGCACGCCGCATGCATGCCCGTTGGCGTAACCCGGAAACCGGAAAGCCGGAACCCGTCCACACCCTGAACGGATCGGGTCTTGCCGTTGGTCGTGCCCTGATTGCGGTCATGGAGAATTACCAGCAGGCAGACGGCAGCATTGTGGTTCCGGAAGTTCTAAAGCCATACATGGGAGGCGTTGACAGAATCCAATGAGTGATCAGCCAGATAGCGCACCAGGGAAGGGCGTTGGTGCAACCCCCGCACCGGTAAGGTACAGGGTTAACCCGGTGACCTCGAACCCGAACACGTCCGCGGGCGAGGTGGCCCTGGTCGGGGCCGGGCCGGGAGATCCCGAACTGCTGACACTTAAAGCCTGGCGGCTGATTACTTCCGCCGAGGTTGTGCTCTACGATCGTCTGGTTTCACCGGAAATACTGGCTATGATCCCGGAAACCGCCGAGATGATTCATGTTGGCAAGCAGCGGGCCAACCACACCTTGCCCCAGGACCAGATCAATCAGCGACTGGTGGATCTGGCCAGGCAGGGACGAAAGGTAGTTCGCCTCAAGGGCGGAGACCCGTTTATTTTTGGTCGGGGTGGGGAAGAGATTGAAACCCTGGCCGATGCCGGTGTCCGGTTTCAGGTGGTTCCGGGTATAACCGCCGCCTCCGGCTGTGCCGCCTACGCCGGTATTCCTCTGACCCACCGGGATTACGCTCAGTCGGTTCGGTTCGTGACCGGCCACCTCAAGAATGATACCTGCGATCTACCCTGGAAGGACTTTGTCCAGAACAACCAGACTTTAGTGTTCTACATGGGATTGGTGGGCCTGCCGATCATCTGCCGGCAGCTGGTCGCCCACGGTATGTCCCGGGACATGCCCGTGGCGCTGGTTTCGAAGGGGACAACCAGGGATCAGCGAGTGGTCTCGGGGAATCTCAATAACATCGTCGAAAGGGTTGAGGCTGAAGCCGTCCAGCCGCCGACGTTGGTTATTATCGGCCACGTAGTAGCGCTGAGAGAAAGGCTGGACTGGATAGGCGGGGTTATGACAACGGGGAGCTGAAGCTCCCCCGTTTTAAAGCAGGCTTCGATCAGCCAATCTTGCGCTTGGGCAGCACATCTTTCAGCTTGTCGCGCATATCCCGAATGGCCTTCTCGGTGGTTGGCCAATCGATACAGGCATCGGTTACCGACACGCCATACTTGAGATCAGCCAGATTCTCGGGAATGGACTGGTTACCCCAGTTGATGTTGCTCTCC
>JAWWAT010000502.1:0-2929 GCA_033721635.1 Marinobacter sp.
CAAGTGCCAGAACCAGAACATTGCCGACTCCAACGCCCCGATATCCAAAGATATGAGGGAGGAGGTCTACCAGATGATGTCGGAAGGCGCCCGCAACGAAGAAATTGTCGATGCCCTGGTCAGCCGTTTCGGTGAATTTGTACGCTACAAACCCGAGGTAGATCGCCGGACTATTCTGCTATGGGCCACGCCTGTGATTGCGGTGGTGGTTGGCTTCCTTGTGGTGGCCGTCATCGTTTTGCGCGCCCGTCGCAATGGTGCAGGCGAACCCGCGATGACTGACGAGGAACGAGCCCGGGCATCCCGGATTCTTGCTGAGGATGATTCTGATCGTACACCGTGATTCTCGGGTTAGCAGCCCTGCAGCCCAGTATTGTTTACACCCATTTCCTATTAACCGGACCATGACTGCTCCATGACACAGACTTTCTGGCTCACTGCAGCCGTAATGATCATACTGGCGCTGGCTTTTGTTATCGCCCCGCTGTTCTTTCACCGTTCGGGCCGTCGCGCTGAGCTGGATCTGCGTAATCAGAATCTGCTGGCTTATCGAAGCCGGATGGCAGAGCTGGACCGCGAATTTGAGGCGGGAGCCATGGACGAAGACAGCTATCGGCAGCTCCGGGAAGAACTGGCGGGTAGCATGCTGGATGATGTGCCGGATGCGGATCAGGGCGTGCTGGAGTCTCCGAAGCAAGTGCATGGCGGCAAAAGCTCTTTTGCCGTGGTACTTGCCAGCCTGGTGATCGTTCCTGCTGCAGCCGTGTTTCTGTACCAGCAATGGGGCGCACTGGATGACGTGGAACAGTTCCGCTCCATGCAGGAAATGATGGCGGCGGATGGCGACCGGCTTGGCCAGATGCAGGAACTCACGGCCCAGTTGCGGGAGCGCCTGGAGGAGAATCCGGACAATACGGAAGGCTGGGCGATGCTGGGCCGGACCTATATGCGCCTGGAACAATACAGCGATGCCGCCTGGGCCTTTGAACGGCTTGCCGGCAGCATTGAAGAAGACGACAACGGTAAGGCGGTGGCATGGGGGCTATCTGCGCAGGCCCGGTTTTTCCTGAGTCAGGGTGGCATGACGCCCGAGGTTACCGAAACCATCGAGAAGGCCAGGGATCTCAATCCGGATGAGGTAAATTCACTGGGACTGCTGGGTATCCATGCGTTCAGTCAGGAAAACTATGAGCAGGCGATCCGCTATTGGGAACGCATCGTTGCAGTGGCCCCGGATCATCCCCAGATCGGCTCTATTCGCCAGGGTATTGAACAGGCCTATCAACGGCTTGGTCGTGAGGTGCCAGAAGACGAAGCGGAGGTTGCTGCCGGGCCGGGCGTTACCATTCGGGTAGAACTCGCCGAGTCATTCCGCGACGAAGTTCCGGACGACACTACACTGTTCGTATTGGCCCGCAGTGCCGAAGGGCAGGGTGGGCCACCACTGGCAGTAGCCCGACTGACAGCTGGTCAGTTACCGGCAGATGTACGTCTGGATGACCGTTTCAATATGTCACCGGATTCAAAGGTTTCTGAGGCCGGCGAGGTGCGTGTGCAGGCCCGATTGTCACGGTCGGGAACTGCCCGGCCCCAGGCTGGCGATTGGGAGGGAGAGCTGGCCGAGCCGGTGCCGGTGGGAGGCGCCGATGCTGACGCAGTCACCCTGGAAATAGATACCCGGCTTGTGCAGTAGCTACGTCACTTTCCGCTGGTTCTCAAGCCGTCCGGGTACAGTGGTGGTAACGTCTTGGCTGCGGCGTCCGGGTGGGTGGCACCACGAATCCTGATCAACGTTGCTACCAGACGGTCTCCGTTCCAGGGCGATGACGCCTGCTGTGGCGGGGTTCCGAATAACCGGTGTTGCAACTGTTCAATCTCGGCCGCCAGCTCCATATCCTGTAGAAAGCGATTAACATCCACCACACTGCGAAAGCTGCTTTCCGGATGCCGTACGGCCACCCAGCGCACCAGCAGTTCGGTGGTGGTTGGGTCACCGGCCCGGGCCGCCTCACAAAGTTCCCGGAACAGGGCTTTTTCACGGGTGTCACGGGGAGTCTCCACATCTGACTGAGGGCGTGACTTGCGCCTCGACATCCACCAGGCCGCAGCGGTCGCTATCCATGCCCCCAGTAATACCAGCGTGGCCACTGGCCAGAAACCAGGGTCCGTGTTCCTTGTTCTGCCTTCTGTTTTCTCTTCCCCGACATCAGCGGTGGCTTCTGCCTGCCTGGGGGAGTCAGAGGGCAAGGTCTCGATCTGACCGGGGATTGCCTCAACGGTAAGGGGCCGGGCTGGCACCACGGCAACCCGTTCGGTGTCGCTTTCGGTATCCCACCAGTGGACGCGGATTTCGGGCAGCACCAGTTGTCCTGGCTGGACCGGCACCAGTGCCATTGTCTGCGTCAGGCGGGATGCCAGCCCTTCGCTGCCGGGAGTGGTTGTACGCTCTGGCTTTTCCGGATAGGACCGCACGCCGTCTGGCATCTCATCGGGGAAGGGTGGCAGACTCTCGGAGGGCAAGCCGTCAGCTTGCAGTGTCAGGGTACGGGTGAGGTTCTGGCCGGCGGTCAGGGCCTGGTTTTGCGGCAACCCGGATTCATTCAGTTCCAGGTTTCGTGCCGGTAGCCAGGTATCACCGCTGAACTCTGGAGGTACGCCCTTGACCGGCACGTCGAAGAGGGTGGCATTGTCCCGCAGGAATTTCAGCTGGCCATCGTTATTGCGGGCCTGGCCTTCAAAGCGGATGGGTTGCAGACTGAGCTGGCCCTCTCTTTGGGGAAAGATGGCGTATCGGCGCTCCACCACTCTGTAGCGTACGCCATCCCGGTAACGTGTGTATTCGCTTTGTTTGCCCAGGGATTCGATGATGGCATGGGGATGCTCCGGCTCAGACAGTTCGCCACGGATGAGGTTTCCGGTAAAGAACAGC
>JAWWAT010000503.1:0-2929 GCA_033721635.1 Marinobacter sp.
AATACCGTCCAGAAGCACGTCCACCCGTTCCTGACTCTGGCCCCGAATGACCGGTTCCAGCCCGCGACCGCCCATACGGGAGAGCGACACTGAAGGATTAGCAGACAAACGTTCAACCGGCTCTGAAGCCAACTTGCTCGACGCCTCTTCAATGCTCTGCCCTTCGGTAACCCGAATGACAGGCAAATCGTTAGAACCCTCTTGGGCCAGCACCCCAGCGGGCAATGACACCAAACCTGCAGCACACAATCCGATGAAACGCGCTCCAATTACCGTCGCCATACAACCTTATCCTGACCAGCTCTGATAGTTGGCGCCAATCATAAAGGTCAGCCAGCGCATGCGCCTGAGACCAAATGCCGCATCCCCTCGGAGGTATTACCGGGTATCCGGAAGGAAAAAACCGCTAGAATGCCCGGTATGGAATGGCTGACCCACTCACAGACCGGATTTCAACAGACTGCCCGCTATCTGCTGGGTATGCGTTTGACTATTGTTGCGCTGCAGCTGATTTCTATTGCCGTGGCGGAAACCATGGTAACCCTGGCACATCGGGCCGAAGCGGTTATCCTGCCTCTCGCCTATAGCGTTCTGGCGACCCTGGCCTGGCTCTGGTTCACCCGGCGCCCGCCGCGCTCGACCACGGCCGTCAGCCTGGCGCTGATCGTCGATTTGCTTTTGATCGGAGCCTGGCTTTACCTGACGGGCGGCTATACCAACCCCCTGGTTTCCCTGTTGCTGTTGCCCATCGCCGTCGCCATCGTGCTTGTCCCGCTCGGCCAGAGTATTGCCGTGACCGTTGCCGGAGTGGCGGTCTACACCTCACTGGTGATCTGGCATACACCGGTGACCCATGAACATCACAGCGCCAACCTCGCCCAGCTGCACCTTGTGGGCATGTGGGTGACCTTCGCCACAACCGCCGCCATCCTGCTTCTGGTAGTGGGAGCCCTGGCACGTCGTCTGCGCCAGCAACAGGCCCAGCTAGCGCAGATACGGGAAACCCGGCTTCGGGATGAGCAGATCATCGCCCTAGGCCTCTCCGCCGCTGCCGTCGCCCATCGCC
Organism: Marinobacter sp.; assembly: GCA_033721635.1. GTDB lineage: Bacteria > Pseudomonadota > Gammaproteobacteria > Pseudomonadales > Oleiphilaceae > Marinobacter. Next base: position 1,067 of record JAWWAT010000503.1, read on the forward strand.
TGGGCACACCGCTGAACACCATGACCCTGCTGGTGGAGGAAATGAAGTCCGCAGTCCCGGAGGACGAACCCATTGCAGACGATCTGGCGCTGATGGAGAGTCAACTGGGCCTGTGCAGTGCCCACCTGCAACAGCTATCCACGGCGGCCGTGCAGGCCAAGACCGCGCAACTGGAAACGCTGAGCGCCCGGGATTGGGTTGCACGCCTGCGGGAATCAGCCACGCTGCTTTGGCCGGGCGCGGTCATTCAATGGCGACAGCCGGTACCGGGCTGTCCGGTTGCCGTGGACGCCACCCTGGATCAGGCGGTGCTGAACGTACTCGCCAATGCCGTTACCGCCAGCCCGTCCTGGGTGGCGGTAACGGCCCGTGAGGGTGAAGACGACCGCATGGAACTGGTTGTGGAGGATCATGGCGACGGCCTGGAGTCCACCCCTGAAGGCACCCTCGGTGACCAGGTGGTCAGTTCGGAAAATGGTCTCGGCGTTGGCCTGTTCCTGTCCAATGCCACTATCCAGCGCCTTGGAGGCACCATGAAAGCCCGGGGCAGCGCCGAAGGCACGACTATCATCATTGATCTACCGGTCGCGGCAGAGACCAACATCACAACGGGAGGCCAGGGGTGAGCGAACAACGGGTCTGGCTGCTAATTGATGACGATGACGCCTTTTTGCAGGTGCTTCAGCGGTCCCTGGGTCGCCAGGGCATTGAGGCCCGGCTGGCGCACGGGCATCAGGAGGCGAAAACTCTCCTGTCAGAAGGACATTTCAATCGGTGCGTGCTTGATTTGAACCTGGCAGGCGAAAGCGGGCTCCAGCTTCTACCAGAGCTCCTGGATATGCATCCGGATCTGGAAATACTGGTGCTCACCGGCTACGGCAGTATCGCCACGGCGGTCGAAGCCATGCGCCGGGGCGCGGTGAACTACCTCTGCAAGCCGGTCACGGTCAGCCAGCTGCTGGCCGGGTTCGAGCCGATCGATGCACCACCCGACCTCCGGGCAGAGCCGCCCTCGGTCGAGGAAATGGAGTGGGAGCACATCCAGCGGGTTCTCAACGAAAACGAGGGCAACGTCTCCGCCACTGCCCGGGCCCTGAACATGCATCGCCGTACCCTGCAACGAAAACTCCAGAAACACTCGCGCTGGCGCTAACCGGTACAGATAGGTAATTGGCGCAAAACTGACATCCATCAATTCACCTAGACCATTTACCCATGGTTTTTCAGGGCTATTCCGGTAGCATGCGCGGACACTTGCGACAGGTCTCACAGGGAGGGGAACTCGTAAATTTACACACCGGAGCACACGTTACTGACTCTCATGCCCAGATCCCCAACAACGATCACACCCCCCTCAGACATTGATCCCTATCGTCTTGCAATGGTTGCGGCGGTTACGCCCAATTTCCTGGTAATGCTGGATGATGCCGGCCGCATTGAATGGGTCAACCCCAGCTTTGAGGAACACACGGGCTATCAGCTTGATGAGGTGCGCGGATGTCTTCCGAAGGAAGTGCTTTACGGGCCGGATACCGATCCGGAAACCATCAAGCGCATTAACCAGAAGCTGCACCGGGCCGAGGTCATTGAAGAAGATATTCTTCATTACACCAAAGCCGGCGAACCCTACTGGGTGCATACCTATTGTGTTCCGATTGGCACCGAACAGGGCGTCTCGCCCGGTTATATCGCCATTCAGAACAACATCTCGGACCGTAAGAACAGCGAACGGGGCCTGCGTATTGCGGCCAGCGTGTTCGACCGCAGCCACGAAGCCATCCTGATCACCGACCAGTCCAATCGGATCCTGGATGTGAATCCCGCGTTTTCACGGATTACCGGTTACAGCCGTCAGGAAGTACT
>JAWWAT010000504.1:0-2912 GCA_033721635.1 Marinobacter sp.
CCCCAGTTGACGTACGTGGGTGCTGAGCTTGCAGAAACCCTCGGAGGAGACGGACACCTTGGCCTGAGGGTCGTTCTTGTAGATGTCGAAGCCCAGGGCGAGGATCAGGGCATCCGGCTGGAACAGCTTGATTGCCGCCAGGGCCTCGTCCAGTTTGTCGAAGAAATCGTCTTCGGTGGAGCCATGGGGCATCGGCATATTGATGTTGTAGCCAAAACCGTCTCCTTCGCCGCGCTCGTTTTCAAAACCGGAGACCACCGGGTAGAAGTTCGTGGTGTCACCGTGGATTGAAATGTAGAGAACATCGCTGCGATCGTAGAAGATCTCCTGGATGCCCTGGCCATGGTGCATGTCGGTGTCCAGGATCACGATTCTCGGGAAACGGGCTTTCATGTGCTCGGCCGCAATCGCAGCGTTATTCAGGTAGCAGAAGCCACCGGCCGCGTCCCGGCGGGCATGGTGCCCCGGCGGGCGACATACCGCGTAGGAGGTGCGGTCTCCGGCAATCAGCGCGTCGGCGGCACCCAGCGCGCTCTGGGCCGACCAGTAAGCGGCATGCCAGGTATGCTCTCCGATTGGACAGCTGCCGTCGGCCTGGTAGCGGGCCGCCTCGGCCAGAATGCCGGTCAGGTGGTTCGGCGAGCGGACAAAGATATTCGAGATGACCTCATCACCCCAGTCATCCATCGCTTTCCAGCGCCGATGAGCGGATTCCAGAAACCGCAGGTAACCCAGATCGTGAACCTTCGATATCGGCCCTGCACCCTGGTCCGCAGGCTGCAGCACGGAGATACCCATTTCCCTCAGTCCGCCCAGCATTTCGCCGGTTCGAGCAGGAATCTCCTGGGGCTGGCGCATCTGTCCCCGGGTAAAGTAGGTCTTTGGAACGTGCTCATCCTGTGCGGGATGGAAAAATGCCTTCATTGTCCGGTCTCCTGAGTGTCTGATTCCCCGAGTATAGGCACACTCAGGGGATGATCAAAAGGCTGCCCTTGACTTTACAGGTCGGGATACAACATCCACTATGAAAGACATAAAACACTGACGCAACCAGATTACCTGTACTGCGCCCCACACGGGGGCGGAGCCAATCACAGAAGAGGAGCCGAGATGATCGAGTCACCCCTGCTGGAAAAGCTGACCGGCTATATCGGTGGTCGCTGGACTGACAATGAGCATGGCAACACCTTCGATGTTTACAACCCGGCAACGGGCAAGGTGATCGCCCAGGTCGCATCCATGTCGGAAGACGAAGTGAACGCCGCCGTTGCCTCCGGCAAGTCGGCACTGCGACTGACCAGTCCCTACAGCATCGAGACCCGCCGGAAATGGCTGGAAGACATCCGGGATGCGCTCAAGGCCAATAAAGAAGAGGTGGGCCGCATCCTCTGCATGGAGCATGGCAAACCGCTTCAGGAGGCCCAGGGTGAAGTGGACTACGCCGCTGGTTTCTTCGATTACTGCTCCAAGCATATCCAGGCGCTCGACGCCCACACCATTCCGGAGAAGCCGAAGGACTGCACCTGGACGGTTCACTACCGGCCCATCGGTGTCGCCGGCCTGATCACGCCCTGGAACTTCCCCATTGGCATGATCGCCAAAAAGCTGTCTGCAGCCCTGGCGGCCGGCTGTCCGTCGGTAATCAAACCGGCCAGCGAAACCCCGCTGACCATGATTGCCCTGTTCAGCCTGATGGATAAGCACACCGATATGCCGGACGGCATGGTCAACCTGGTGATGGGTAAGGCCAGCGTAATCGGCAAGGTTCTTTGCGAAAGCCCCGACGTACCAATGCTCAGTTTCACCGGCTCGACCGAAGTGGGTCGTAAGCTGATCGTCGACACGGCGGAGCAGGTCAAGAAGCTGGCCCTGGAGCTGGGCGGCAACGCGCCGTTCATCGTCTTCGACGATGCCGATCTGGACGCCGCGGCGGATAACCTCATTGCCAACAAATTCCGTGGTGGGGGCCAGACCTGTGTCTGTGCCAACCGGATTTTCGTGCATGAGAAAGTGGCCGACGCCTTCGGTGAAAAGCTTGCCGAGCGGGTCAACAAAATGACCGTCGGTGACGGCATCAACGGTGATGTGGATCTTGGCCCCCTGATCAACCAGGCTGGCTATGACAAGGTGAAACGCCACGTACAGGATGCCCTTGAGAAAGGCGCGACCCTGGTGGCCGGCAAGAAACCGGAAGAGCTCGGAAACGATCTGTTCTTCCCGCCCACGGTGGTACACGGTGTAAACCGGGATATGTGCTGCTATCAGGAAGAAACCTTCGGTCCGCTGGTACCCATGGCCCTGTTCCGCACGGAAGAGGAAGTCATTGAAGCCGGTAACGACACCGAGTTCGGCCTGGCCTCCTATGTGTTCACCAACGATGCCGAGCGCGCCCAGCGCGTGGCTGCCGGCCTCCGTTTCGGACACTGTGGCTGGAACACCGGCACCGGCCCGACACCGGAAGCGCCGTTTGGTGGCATGAAGGCCTCGGGTATTGGCCGTGAAGGTGGCCTGGAAGGTCTGTTCGAGTTTGTGGAAGCTCAAACAGTGCCAAGAGGCTTTTAGTAGAGAAGCCATCTCCCAAGCGAGATAAGCGCGGGGGCGGGCCTCTGTTCAGGACTGTCTGTGGCCAAGGATGGCCACAGCCAAGCGCACATGGATGTGCTCGTAGCGTGTCCTGAACAGAGGTCCGCCCTCGTGCTTTTCCCCTCAAAAAAAGGGCTAACCCAAGCCCAAAAGAAATCCCGCTTTTCTCCTGTTATACTCGTTAACCTGTTTATTTAACCAGTAGCGAACCGATTCTTTATGGACGTCTCCCACATCATCGATCCGTTGAACGATGCCCAGCGTGAAGCTGTTACCGCTCAGAATGACCACTTGCTGGTTCTGGCCGGCGCCGGAAGTGGCAAAACCCG
>JAWWAT010000505.1:0-2903 GCA_033721635.1 Marinobacter sp.
CAGGCGACGACGCACTGGGGTTTCAGTCATCAATTTCGGCAGCGTTTCCCGGCGGTGAACCTGCAGCCAGACAAGCTGGTGACGGTGGACGGCGACGTTGCCTGTGCCGGGGGCGGGATGGCCTGGTGGGATCTGGGAATTTACCTGGTGGAACGATACGCCGGGGCTCAGGTTGCGCGGGAGCTGGCGAAGGCGTTTGTGATTGATGCCGGGCGGACCAGTCAGGCGCCATACAGTGCCCTGCAGGCCCGGCGCTACCATTCGGACGCGGCCATTCTGAGACTTCAGGACTGGCTGGATGGCCATTACAGTGAGCACATAACCCTCCAGCGCCTGGCTTCATTGGGCGGACTCACCGAGCGCTCTATGATTCGCAGATTCAAGGCTGCAACCGGCGACACGCCCACGGGGTACCTGCAGCTTCTTCGAATTGAGGTGGCCCGTCAGCATTTGGAGAAATCCCGTTTGCCAATTGATGAAATCACGCAATTGGTTGGGTATGAAGATGTGAGTTCCTTCACTCGGCTGTTCCGCAAACATACCGGGCTCTCCCCGGGCGCCTACCGCTCGCGTTTTGTCAGGTAACGTCTGAAATGCCGCGGCTGGCCCAGGTTATGCATTGGTTTTTTTTGAAGGCCAACATCCGGTCTGAAACGTAAAGAATACCGACAGGTGTCACTATGGGGAGGTCCGCCATGAACGCACCGATCAGACAAAGCCAGGCAGATATCCTGAGCAAGCTGTACGATATGAAACGGAAGCAGATCGAGCAGGCGATGCAGCAGGGAAATAGCTTCAGGTGTCAGGTACTTGAAGCCGAGGCCGAGGCAATTTCCAACGCGCTTAAAGCCGCCCGTTAACCCTCACATTCCTTGTTATCCGGAGCCATACTTCTTCAGGCGACGGCTCCAGCGCTGCTTCGCATACCGGCGAAGGTTAGAGACATTGTCGGTTTCATCCATGATTTCCGTGCCCAAAAGTGTCTCCAGTATGTCCTCCAGCGTCACTATTCCCAGCCAGGTACCCAGTTCGTCATAAACCACGGCCAGGTGTTGCCGCTCTCTCAGCATGTCCGAGAACAGGAATTCAATGTTGGTGTTGCCTTTCACGCGCTTGATCTTGCGCATGTGTTCCAGCAGATCGACATCGGCATCCAGGTTGATGAGGTCGGCCCTGTGCAGGTAGCCAAGGGCCTCGCCATCCTCGTCAATCACCGGATAGCGGGAGAACGGTGATTTTCGGACCTGCTCCCGGAACTGTTCATAAGTGATGTCCGGATCAACGTATTTGCAGACCGTCCGCGGTGTCATCACCGAACTGACCTTGATCTCGTGGAAGCGCAGGACGTTATGGATCATTCGCCGCTCGTCTTCGTCCAGCGCCTGCTGATCCTTGCCTATCTCTGCCAGGGCACTGATCTCCCCACGGATATCAACGTCTGCCTCACCAGACCCGATTCGGCGGGTAATCTGTTTGGACAACCAGATGAACGGCAGCAACGCCTTGATCATGAAACCCAGAATGGCTGGCAGTCTAGGCGCAATGTTGCGCCAGTACTTGGCGCCTATGGTTTTAGGAATAATTTCCGAGAGGATCAGGATGGCCAGGGTCATCACCGCAGAGGCAACCCCAAGCCAGGCTTCCCCAAAAACCACAGTCACCTGGGCACCGACGCCTGTGGCGCCTACCGTATGGGCAACGGTGTTCAGTGTAAGGATGGCAGACAGCGGATCATCCACATCGTCTTTCAGTTTGCGCAATCGGGCGAAGAGCTGCGGCTTCTCTTTCTTTAAAGAAGCGATGTAGCTCGGAGTGACCGAAAGCAACGCCGCTTCAAGAATGGAGCACAAAAAAGAAAAGCCAATCGAAAGTACTGCGAAGGCAATTAGTAGTGTCATAGTTTGGCTGCGACTTCCGTTCCTTGCCGGATGGCCCGTTTTGCGTCCAGTTCTTCGGCAACGTCTGCGCCGCCGATCAGATGTGCGTTCACCCCAGAGTCCGACAACTGGTCGAAAAGTTCCCGGTAGGGTTCCTGTCCGGCGCAAATTATCACATTATCCACCGGCAGCACGCGGCTTTCCGTAACCTTGCCCTCTTTGTCGGTCACGGAAATATGCAGTCCCTGGTCGTCGATGCGCTCATAGCGGCACCCCCGAAGCATTTCCACTTCGCGATGCTTCAGGCTGTTGCGGTGAACCCAGCCCGAGGTCTTGCCCAGGCCCCCACCGACCTTGCCGGTTTTTCGCTGCATCAGATAAATCTTGCGGGGCGACGGGGTCGGTTGTCGTTCCGCCAGGCCACCGGGCCCATCAAAATCGGGGTTAACGCCCCACTCTGCCTGCCAGTCTGCAACGCTGACCTGCTCGCCTTCGGGGTGATGACTGAAATCATGGGTCAGGAATTCGCTGACATCGAAGCCGATCCCGCCGGCGCCGATCACCGCCACATTCTTACCAACGGGTTTGTTATGGCGAAGGACATCCAGATAACCGAGCACTTTGGGGTGATCAATGCCCTCGATCGTCGGTGTTCTCGGTTTCACGCCAGTGGCGATCACCACATCGTCGAACCCCTGTGCTTTCAGTGAGTCCGCGTCCACACGGGTGCCCAGCTTGAGCTCAATCTCCAGAAGCTCGATCTGACGTTTGAAATAACGGAGGGTCTCATAGAACTCTTCCTTTCCCGGGATGCGCTTGGCGTAGTTGAATTGCCCGCCGATCTGGTCATCCGCTTCGAAAAGCGTCACTTTGTGGCCCCGTTTAGCAGCGGTTGTCGCCGCCGCCAGTCCCGCAGGTCCGGCGCCTACTACAGCAACCCGGCGCACAACGGGCGCCACCGTCAATACCAGCTCGGTTTCGTGGCAGGCTCGCGGGTTTACCAGGCAGGAGGCCCGCTTGGCCTGG
>JAWWAT010000506.1:0-2901 GCA_033721635.1 Marinobacter sp.
CTCACCATCGGCGTTGGGTTCACGCTGGGCCATGTCCGCGGCCGCCAGGCGCAGAATATTGAAGGTACCTATAAGGTTGACCTGGACAACCTTGCTGAAATTCTCCAGGGGCATCACACCCTCACGGCCCAGAATCTTCGAAGCCGTGGCAATACCGGCACAGTTTACGGCGATACCACAGGGACCATGAGCTTCACGGGCCGCATTTATGGCCGCTTCGGCGCTGTCGGGGGAGCTTACATCGCACTCCAGGAAAATCCCGCCGATATCCTCGGCCACCTTGCGGCCCTGCTCCTTCTGCAGATCCAGGATCGCCACTTTGCATCCGGATGCCGCCAGCGCACGGGCCGCACCCTCGCCCAGCCCCGAAGCACCGCCTGTTACAATGGCTGCCACATTTTTGAATTCCATCGTTCACTCCCCTTTTCAGGATTCTGTTTGTTAAAAATCGGACCCTAAAACTACTTTACGTTTACGTAAACTTTATCTAACCTAAGTCTAAAAAGGAAATCCCAATGGACATTAAACAGACATACAGCATCAGCGAGCTCGCCAAAGAGTTCGACGTGACAACCCGGAGCATTCGTTTCTATGAGGATCAGGAACTGCTCAGGCCCACGCGGCGCGGGCAGACACGGATCTTCAGTTCGAAAGACCGAGTGCGTCTGAAGCTTATTCTCCGCGGCAAGCGAATGGGATTTTCCCTCGCGGAAACCAAAGAATTGTTCGACCTATGGGACGAAACCCTCAGTGGCAATGAGAAACAGCTGCTGAAGATGCTGACCATCCTGGAAAACAAGCGGGCTCAGCTGGAACAGCAGAAAAACGACATTGCCCAGGCAGAAATGGAAATGGATACAGCCGAAGCCCGGTGCCGAGAAGCCCTGGCCGAGCTGCAGAAGAAAAAGAAACAGCAGGCCCCGGCAAACGAAGAAGCCAGGCAGACCGCTGAAAACTAATGAATGACAGAAATCAAAGGTAGCCAACGATGAAATCACAATACTCAGAGCTCAACTTCGGCCTCGGCGAGACCCTCGATATGCTCCGTGAGCAGATCAACGGCTTTGCTGCTTCCGAAATCGCACCGCGCGCCGAGGAAATTGACCGCAACAACGAGTTCCCCATGGACCTGTGGCGGAAAATGGGCGACATGGGCCTGCTGGGTATCACCGTGAGCGAAGAATACGGCGGCTCCGACATGGGCTACCTGGCGCACGTAATCGCCATGGAAGAAATCAGCCGCGCGTCCGCCTCCGTTGGCCTCTCCTACGGTGCCCACTCCAACCTGTGTGTGAACCAGATTCACCGCAACGGCACCGAAGAACAGAAACAGAAATACCTGCCCAAGCTCGTCAGCGGCGAGCACATTGGCGCCCTGGCCATGTCCGAGCCCAACGCCGGCTCCGACGTCATCTCCATGAAACTCAGCGCCAAAGACGCGGGTGACCACTACGTTCTCAACGGCAACAAGATGTGGATCACCAACGGCCCGGATGCGAACACCTACGTCATCTACGCCAAAACCGACACCCAGGCCGGCTCCAAGGGCGTGACCGCCTTCATCGTAGAACGCGACGCCCCGGGCTTCAGCCGTCACCAGAAACTCGACAAGCTCGGCATGCGCGGCTCCAACACCTGTGAGCTGGTGTTCGAAGACTGCAAAGTTCCCAAGGAAAACGTCCTGGGCGGCGTTGGCAACGGTGCCAAGGTCCTCATGAGCGGCCTCGACTACGAGCGCCTGGTACTGTCCGGCGGCCCGCTGGGCATCATGCAGGCAGCCATGGACGTGGTGGTTCCCTACATCCGCGAGCGCAAACAGTTCGGCCAGGCCATCGGTGAATTCGAGCTGGTGCAGGGCAAAGTTGCCGACATGTACACCTGGATGAACACTGCCAAGTCCTACGTCTACATGGTTGCCATGTCTGCAGACCGCGGCGCGGAAACCACCAGGAAAGACGCCGCCGGCGCAATCCTCTACTCCGCCGAAATGGCCACCAAAATCGCCCTGGACGCCATCCAGCTGCTCGGCGGTAACGGTTACATCAACGAATACCCGACAGGCCGCCTGCTGCGGGACGCCAAACTGTATGAAATCGGCGCGGGCACGTCCGAGATTCGTCGGATGCTGATCGGCCGTGAGCTGTACCTGAACAAATAACGCGCAGCTTCAAGCCAGTAGCCGTCCGCAGCCGGATAAGCCGGGGACGGCTTGCACCCAAAGTACAACGAGGGACTGGCAGGGTGTCTTTCCGGGAATGTCGGCGGCCATGGATGGCCGACGTCAAGCGCACATGGATGTGCTCGTAGCGGTTCCCGGAAAGATTCCCTGCCAGTCCCGCCGCCCCGAACCTCGAGGCCCGATACAATGACAATACTGCAAAGCAAGATTAATCCCAGGTCCGAAGAGTTCCAGGCCAACCAGGAATCCATGGCCCAGGCCGTAGCCGACCTGCGCGACAAAGTATCCACCATCCAGCAAGGCGGCGGCCCCTCCTACCAGGAGCGCCACATCGCCCGTGGCAAGCTGCTCCCCAGAGAGCGCATCAACCGCCTCCTGGACGACGGCTCCCCGTTCCTGGAAATCGGCCAGTTCGCCGCCTACAACGTCTACGATGAAGAAGTCCCCGCAGCAGGCGTGATCGCCGGCGTGGGCCGCGTCTCCGGCACCGAATGCATGATCATCGCCAACGACGCCACCGTAAAAGGCGGAAGCTACTACCCCTTGACCGTGAAAAAGCACCTGCGGGCCCAGGAAATCGCCCTGCAAAACCGCCTGCCGTGCATCTACCTGGTCGACTCCGGCGGCGCCAACCTGCCCCGCCAGGACGAAGTTTTCCCGGATCGCGACCACTTCGGCCGCATCTTCTACAACCAGGCCCGCATGTCCGCCGACGATATTCC
>JAWWAT010000507.1:0-2890 GCA_033721635.1 Marinobacter sp.
ACCCCCATGTTGGCCATGTAGCCGGTGGAGAAAAACAGCGCCGAACTGCGCCCGGTAAATTCCGCCAGACGAAGCTCCAGCTGGTGATGGGCATCATGGTGACCACAAATCAGATGGGAAGCCGCGCCCCCAAGGCCTGTTTTGGAAAGCGCATCACGGAGGGCCTCGATATTGGCAGGGTTATTGGCAAGGCCAAGGTAATCGTTGCTGCAGAACGACAGCAGAGGTTTGCCATCGGCAATCAGAGAAGGCCGCTGAGGACCGGCTACATGCCGACGCGTCCGGTACAGACCGGCCTGTTTCCGCTCTTCAAGTTCAAGGGCAAAGTCCCGCACGATATCACCTGGAGGTTAACTCAACGGCCCGGGCAACGAGCGGGTAAGGCTCCCCGGGATTGTAGAGGGCCAAGGACGGCCCGAAACAAGCGCACATGGATGTGCTCGTAGCGTATCCCGGGGAGCCTTACCCGCTCGTTGCTTCCCCAGGATCAAAGACTCAGGCAGATTCCCGGGTAGCGTCATAGAACATGTGGCGAGTCGCCTCATACTCTACGGCCTCGGCAATCGCCTCCTCTTCCTGCTCCTCGGAAGCACACTGCTCCCGCTGCTCAGGACGAATTCCCAGGCGTTTGAACAGCAACATATCGGCATCAGCCTCGGGGTTGGCGGTGGTCAGCAGCTTCTCACCATAGAAGATCGAATTGGCGCCAGCCATGAAACACAAAGCCTGCATTTGCTCATTCATATTCTCCCGACCGGCCGAAAGACGAACGTGGGAAGCCGGCATCATGATCCGCGCCACGGCAATAATCCGAATAAACTCGAATGGATCGAGATCTTCGACATCCTCCATGGGCGTGCCTTTCACCTTCACCAACATGTTCACCGGCACACTCTCCGGATGATGGGGCAGGTTTGCCAGCTGCATCAGCAGACCAACCCGGTCATCCTCATCTTCACCCATGCCCATAATACCGCCGCAACAAACCTTCATGCCGGCCTTGCGAACATTGTCCAGAGTATCCAGGCGATCCTGGTAAGTACGGGTCGTGATGATATGGCTGTAATACTTCTCGGACGTGTCCAGGTTGTGGTTGTAATAATCCAGTCCGGCATCGGCCAGCTCAACCGCCTGCTCTTCCTTCAGCATGCCAAGCGTCATGCAGGTTTCCAGACCCAGGGACTTCACCTGTTTGACCATGTCCAGAACATAAGGCATGTCTTTCTTTGAAGGACTGCGCCAGGCTGCGCCCATGCAAAACCGGGAAGCCCCCTTCTGCTTTGCGGCTTTGGCTTCAGCCACCACCTTTTCGATTTCCAGCAGCTTTTCTTTTTCAAGGCCGGTGTTGTAATGACCGCTCTGCGGGCAGTACTTGCAGTCTTCCGGGCAGGCGCCGGTCTTGATCGACAGCAGTGTGCTCACCTGCACTTCGTTCGGATCGAAGTACTGACGATGCACGCTCTGGGCACGGAACAGAAGATCGTTGAAGGGCAGTTCGAACAGCTCGCGGGCTTCCTGCAGTGTCCAGTCGTGGCGGAGTTCTGTAGCGGTCATGTAAAAGTCCTGTTAACCTTTCCCGGTCTCTGGGTTTACGGATGAATCAGATGATAAAGGGACTGAACTGGCTGTCAACCTTCATGGAGAAAAAGGTTAACAGCGCTAAGCAAGGCGGACTCTGTGTCGCCTGCCTCTCCTCTAATGCTTTCAACGGGTTGTGCCAGCCCTGCCGGGATGATTTACCGATCAACCGCTGGCACTGTCGCTGCTGCGCCCTGCCCCTGGCTTTTCCATCCTCGGAACTGATGTGTGGCGACTGCCTTAAGTACCCGCCACCCTTCGATGTGTCGTGCATACCCTGGAGATACCAGTATCCGCTGGATGGCATGATTGGCCGTTACAAATACAATGGCCAGCGAAAGTTCGGCCGGCCCCTGATGTCCGATTTTGCCGGCTTTCTTGAAACGTCATTGCACGAAGGCAAGGCCATGAAGCCCGAGGTGCTGGTGCCCGCGCCAATGGATGCCCAGCGGCGGCGCCAACGGGGTTTCAATCAGGCCCAGGACATCGCCGAGACCATCGGGCGTCAACTGAACATTCCTGTTGCTACCGGGCTGGTGCGGCGCGTGCGGCGGGTTCGGGCACAGCGACAGCTGAACCGGGAGGCGCGGCTGGCGAATCTTCGCGGGGTGTTCGAAGTGACTTCCCCAGTCCCTGAGCGGGTGGCCATTGTGGATGATGTGGTGACGACGGGGGCCACGGTTCGGGTGTTGGCTTCGGTTCTTCGGGAGGCCGGGGCGCGGGAGATTCAGGTTTGGGCTTTGGCCCGGACGCCCGGCTAGTGCAATTAACCGCATTGACATTGGAGCATGCGCCGACGGCGCCCGAACTTTGGATTAGGCTGATCGATCCAGTTTTTTCTGAACCAGATCTGCGATCGCCAAACAGCTAGTCAGGCCTGGAGACTCAATGCCAAAAAGGTTAACCAACCCCCGCAAACCATGATCTTCAGGGCCATCGATTCGGAAATCCGCAAATCCACCATCAGGGCCCACCAACTTGGGGCGGATACCGGCATAGGCGGGCTGGAGGCGGGCCGGGTCGAGGCCGGGCCACCATTGGCGGATGCCTCTGGCGAAGACTCCCTGGCGGTTTGGGTCGACGGTGTAGTCTTCCGTTTCGATCCATTCCACGTCCGGGCCGAAGCGGGCCTGGCCGGCGAGGTCGAGGGTGAGGTGTACACCGAGGCCGCCCGGTTCGGGAACGGGGTAAATCAAGGTTTTGAAGAGTGTTCGGCCGCTGTAGCTGAAGTAGACGCCTCTTGCGAACCACTGTTCTGGCTTGAAGTCGTCGGGTAAGCCGGCCCAGGTTTTTGCCAGTGGGACAGCGGCGA
>JAWWAT010000508.1:0-2887 GCA_033721635.1 Marinobacter sp.
GTCTGTCTGGGGGTGTATCAGTAAGTCGTCTGCCCGACCGGCAGATCGACAGCCGCGGGAAACTTTTTATCAGGCGCTATCCAGTTGCGTCAGTCTCTGGTTCAGGAAGCGCTGTTCCGGGCCCTGTTGGGTAAGGGCGAGTGCTCGCTGGTAGGCCGCTCGTGCCGATGACAGATCCCCTGACCGGCGATAGAGATCAGCACGCGCGGCATGAAACAGGTAGTAGTTCTGGATTGCCTTGTGGCTGGCAAGCTCGTCAATGAGCTTAAGGCCGTCTTCCGGGGTGTCCCGCATGGCGACGGCCACAGCACGGTTCAGGGCGATGACCGGGGAGGGGACTTCGCGATAGAGCGCCTCGTAGAGTCGTGCGATGCGCGACCAGTCGGTGTCTTCGGTACCACTGGCTTGCGCATGAGCTGCAGCAATCGAGGCCTGAAGGGTATAGGGGGCAGTCGGGGTCTGTTGCAGTGCTTGTTTCAGCGCTGCCAGGCCTGAATGAATCTGCTCACGGTCCCAGAGATTCCGGTTCTGTTCTTCCAGGGTAATCAGATCACCGTTTTCATCCTGTCTGGCGTCGCGGCGTGAATCGTGAAGCAGCATCAGCGCAAGCAGGCCAAAGACTTCCCCCTCTGGCAACAATTCGGCCAGCAGTCTGGTGAGACGGATTGCCTCTCTGGCCAGGTTGAGGTTGACGATGTCATCGCCTGAACTGGAAGAATACCCCTCGTTGAATATCAGGTAGATGACTTTCAGAACACTCTGGATACGTTCAGGTAATTCCCGGCGCTCCGGCACCTCGTACGGGATTTTGGCTTCCTTTATCTTGCGTTTGGCGCGGACGATCCGCTGGGCTGTCGTGGCGGGTTTCTGCAGCAGGGCACTTGCGACCTGCTCCGTAGTCAGCCCGCATACTTCCCTCAGGGTCAACGCCAGTTGAGCCTCTGTGGCCAGGCCGGGATGGCAGCAGGTGAAGATCAGCCGCAGCATGTCGTCATCGATGCGGTCAGTGTCTGCCTCAGGTGTGGCATGCTCCTCCTCAGCGAGCAGGGGCTGGTTATGCCTGGCTGTCTGGCGTCGGCGGATAAGGTCGATCCCCCGCCGGTGGCCAGCGGTTATGAGCCAGGCTGACGGGTTCTCCGGAACTCCCTGCTCCGGCCACTGCCTGAGCGCTGCAGTGAAGGCTTCCTGGGTGGCCTCCTCTGCGAGGTCGAAATCGGCAAGCAAGCGTATCAGGGTGGCCTGCACCCGGCGGGAATGCTGTTTGTAGATCTCGTTGATATGCCTGCTTGTGTTCATGGTCGCTACACCTGGTTGCCTGTGGCGAGTGCCCTGGCCATTTTGATAACAATAATCATTGTTTTATTGTGTATTCAAGTGAATGCGATGCAAGAAATACCATTCAGGAAATGGAGAGCGCTATGACCGCCTCAGAAGATCAGCTTCGAGTGTTTTATGATGGCGCGTGTCCAAGCTGCGTCAAGGACCGCAAGATCTACGAGCGACTGGCGGGCAAGACCGGCGACTCGGTAGAGTGGGTTGATATCACCGGCCGGGACGATGAGCTCCGGCAGCGGGGAATAGATCCGGAAGCCGCACTTCAGGAACTGCACGTGGAAGACAGTGACGGCAACATCCATCGTGAGCTGGATGCCTATATACTGCTGATGTCGAGGGTATGGCTTTTGAAACCGCTCGCCTGGCTGATCGGTTTGCCGGTTATCAGGCCTGCACTGGCCAGGCTTTACCATAAATGGGTAGGCGAGCGGCTGGAAAAAACCGGCCGCATGCCGAAGTAACCCGGTGCAGGTCGACGAATAGAGGCATTCAGGCTAGGGTTCAGTTAAGGATGTCCCTGAACCTGCGGAGCCTGCCAATGCAAATAGCCTATCGAGCCCGTGACCTTGCGGAAGCCCATATTGTCGCCGGCCTGCTGCAGTCAAGGGGCATCGAGACCCACGTGGGCGGGCACTATCTGCAAGGGGCCATGGGGGAGATCGGTGCCGCCGGTTTTACCAATGTCCATGTGGAAGACGAAGACTACGTGCAGGCTCGCGCACTCGTCGCCGAATACGAAGCTGCTACACCCCCGGCAGCCCCTTCAGACGAGGTTGAAGACCGGGCCAATCGCTACGCCACCTGGTTTTTGTTGTTCCTGGCGGTGGTAATGGTGGTCCTGTTCGGCGCGTTGTAAGCCGGCCTGCTTGGCAGGTTGGCTCCCCGGACCCTCGCCCGGAGAGCTTGGGCCGTCAGTGGCCGTACACCCGCATGGATGTGTTGCGGATGGAAAGGTCATCCAGTGCCACCGATCCGATGGATGTTCCACCAACCAGTACCTGGCCAATAGACATGTCGGCTTCGAAGGTGTTGATGTCGATCGCCAGGCTGTCGACCCCGGCTGCATTGGCATCCTTATAGATATCCATGTCCACAAGAGTGAACAGCGGCAGTAACGACGGATTGTCCGGGTCGTAACCGGCGCCGGTGATGCGCATGTCACGAATTCCCATGGCCAGGAACGGCACATCCATTTCCAGTTCGTCAATGGCGAAACGGGTGGTGAGGTTCAGGGTGTCGGTATCGGTGTCCACCGTCGCCTGGGCCTGGAGAATGAGGCCTTCTGCAGAGAAGTTATCCGCCAGCAGGGTGCTCTCACCACCGTTGCCTCGGAGCTCCCAGGCACCGGTGCGGACTGCGAAATCCACCGGCCGTGCAGTAATGGGGAATACGTTGATGATGGCATCGCCGTCGTCGGCAATATCAAAGTCAATCTTGATGTTGTCGATCAGGTCTGTGCTGCTGGTGCCAAAGATGGCATCCCGCGCCGAGGTGAATTCCTCGAACATGTCGATACGATCAGCACCGCCAACAAAAATATCGCTGATGCCCA
>JAWWAT010000509.1:0-2886 GCA_033721635.1 Marinobacter sp.
GGATATCGCGGCCCCAGAGGTCCGCCGGATAGCCTTCAGGTACTTCGCTGAAGTGGCCCGCTGTGGCTCCGGCTTCCAGGGCGATCAGGCGGGCCGCGGCGAAGTCCCAGGGGCTGACGTTCTCGTAGTAGATATCCAGTCGGCCACAGGCCACCCAGCAGATATCCAGGGCCGCTGAGCCAATACGGCGCAGATCGCGGCATTGGTGAATCATGGCATCCAGGCGTTTGATCAGTGGTTCGAGGGCATCCTTGGTGTAGGGAAAGCCGGTGGCGAACAGGGAGTCGCGCGGAACCGTTGCGCCACTGTGCCGGATGGGGCGGCCGTTGAGAGTGGCGCCTTCTGAGCGGGTTGCCCGGAAGGTTTCGCCGGGGAAGGGCGCATGCACCACACCGGCCTGAACGCGACCTTTTTCGGCATAGGCAATGGAGACGGCAACCTGGGGATGGCCATAGGCATAGTTCACGGTGCCATCGATGGGGTCCACGATCCAGAGGGGTGTATCCAGCTCTTCGGCCTGGCTCAGGTCCGGCATGGTTTCTTCCGAGAGAATTCGATGGCCGGGGAAGCGTTTGCGGATGGCGCCGGTGATGAATTCGTCGGCCATTACATCGGCGTGGGTGACCAGTTCGGTCTGGTGCTTGTAGTCGGTGCGCAGGGCGTTGCTATCCCGCTCGCGGCGAATCAGTTCGCCGGCTTCGCGGGCCAGGTTTTCGGCAAAGTCGGTAATCTCGAGCAGAGAAACAGAATCAGACATGGCGCCCCCGTTGATATCCCGTAAGAGAATGAGGGCGCCAGTCTAACACGGCCGGATCAGAGGCTGTTCAGCCACTGCTCCATCTTGTCCATGGCGGTGACCAGCCGGGGGCACGCCTGTTTCACGAAGTCGTCGCCCAGTTCCTGTTCGGCATAGTCGCCGCCGGCAAGCTCGAGGGACTCGGTGCCGTCGAAGTCGACGAAGGCCAGGCGCGCTGCCAGGTGATCCGGCACGAAGCCGAAGTCGCTGGCGGGCAGGATCGCCACGCCGGTGTTTTCCAGCAGGGCCTGGCAAAAGGCCTGGCTGGTCTTGATGTCTTTGCTGGCAAGCTGTTCACGGAACCCGGAGAAGTCCGGGAACAGGTAGAACGCCCCTTCCGGCTTCTGAACCACCGCGCCCATCTCGCTCAGGCGGCGATGCATGTACTCACCAACCACCTTCAATACGCGGCGGGACTGCTTGAGGTATTCGTCGATGTCCTCACCGCCGTTGAACGCTGCGATGGCCGCGTGCTGGATCGGCGCACTCGTTGCCGTGTAGGTTTCACTGGCGATGATGGCCATGGCGTCCTGCAGTGGCCGAAGTTCCCGGGGGAAGATGAACGTGCCAAGACGCCAGCCACCGGCACCTGCCCATTTGCTCAGGCCTGTACTGATGATGGTGCCTTCCGGGTAATAGCGGGCAATGGATTTGTGCTTGCCCTCGAAATGCACCTCACCATAGATCTCGTCCGAAAGCAGAATCAGCCGGTATTTGCGGGCCACATTGGCAATGGCCAGGAGCTGGTCGTCGGTGTAGGTGCAGCCGGTTGGGTTGGACGGGTAGTTCAGGATCAGGATCCGGGGCCGCGAGGGGTCATCCCGGCAGATGATGTCCAGCTCCTCGGCGGTAAGCTGCCAGTTGTTCTCGGCGTGGGTTGGCAGCCAGTGAACCGAGCGGCCTATGATCCGGGCCTGTGGGGCGTAGGAAACCCAGCTGGGGCGTGGGATCAGGAGGTCCCCGTAGTAGGCCAGTTGCAGCATGAACAGCAGTTCCTTGGAGCCAGGACCGATGAGCACGTCCTCCCAAGTGCAGTGCATGCGCTCGCTCCGGCGGATATAGCCGGCAATGGCTTCGCGCAGTCCCTTGAGGCCTTTGACTGGCAGATAGTCCTTTTCGTGGGCGTGCTCCTTGAGCGCTTCCACCACGCGATCGGGAACCGGGAAGGGCGATTGCCCCAGCCCGAGTTTGATAATGTCCTTGCCCTCGGATTTGAGCTGATTGCTCAGCTCGTTGATACGAAGGGTGGCCGAGGGCTGAATGCCCCGGACGTTCAGGTTGATCGCGTAGCGGTGGTCGTTGTGGATATCCATTGTCCCTGTCTGTTGGTTGGAAATGACCCCAACAGTATAGAAAACCCCGCCATATCTGTGATGCTGGCGTGGATAGGTGATTGCCGCAGTGCGGAATCAGCCCTCAATCACGGCTGGCGGGACTTGATCCAGACCTCGACACGACCATTGCGCGGGCTGCCACTGCCGCCTACCGGCATATACTGGCCATAACCGGTGTAGGCTACGTCGCGCACATCCACCTCCTGCAGCGCCTTGCGAACCGACAGCGCCCGAAGCTCGGAGATCATCTGGGCCCGAAGTTCGTGGCTCTGGGTGTCGGCAAAGCCGATCAGTAACAGGTCGTCAGCGGATCGGCCGTTCTGGCTCAGGTACATCTGAACCCGCTGCAGGTCCCTGCGCGCCTTGTTGTCGAGCTTGGTCCGGCCTTCTGAGAAGCGGAAATTAACGGTCAGGCGGTTATAGTGGCCGGTCAGGCGGCGAAAGCTCTCGGGCGTCGAGTCGTCGAATTCCGGCTTGACCGCGATGGGGTTCTGGGAGATGAAACCGGACTCGGCAACCAGGGCCTGGCCTTGCTGACCGAGCGCGAATCCGATCAGGCCGGCAGAAAGGGGCGGCACGTCGCTCCCCGGCGTGTACATGAACAGTCGCCGTGAAAGCGGGTAGTCCTCGCTGGCGACGGTGAGCTGGTTGGGCCGGAGCGCTGGCGCATTGCCTTCCGAGATGGCCAGAAGCTTGCTGTCCCGAACCGAGGCCAGACCGGAGAAGCCAATGCCGGACGGATCCCGGCTAACATCA
>JAWWAT010000510.1:0-2882 GCA_033721635.1 Marinobacter sp.
AGGATCAGCCCGGTGCCGGTGATGGTGATCCACAGCGTTCGGGACGGGATTATTCCGTTCCACCATGGCGAGGCACTGTTTGAAGTTGCGGAGGAGCCCAAGGAGTTTTTGCAGACGGATACGCCTCATGGGGCGACGTTTGTTATACCGGGGTATCGAAGGGAAGTGATTCGGTTTATGGAAGGTGGAGAATAGAATCCTGGTTTTGTCGGATTAGGCCTTTGGCTAATCCGCCCTACAGCGGTTATCTGCGAGGCACGGGCCGCTGTTGGGACAGGCTTTTCAAAACTGTAGAGGGCCATGGATGGCCCGATTCAAGCGCACAGGGATGTGCTTGTAGCGTGTTTTGAAAAACCTGTCCCAGCAGCCGCTTCCACTCAAGCCAAAAACAAAAAACCCGCCAATCCAGAGGAAAGGCGGGTTTTTATCAGGCCCGAAAACGATCAGGCAGAGAAATCGGTCGGCTGATCGCCTTCCTTGATTTCCTTCATGGACAGCTTAACGCGACCACGGTTGTCCACATCCAGCACCTTCACCAGAACTTCCTGACCTTCGCTCAGCTCGTCAGTCACGTTCTCGATGCGGCGATCAGAGATCTGGGAAATGTGCACCAGACCATCCTTGCCAGGCAGAATGTTAACAAAGGCACCGAAGTCCACGATGCGCTCAACGCGGCCCTTATAGATAGCACCCACTTCGATCTCGGCCGTGATTTCCTTGACCCGGTTCACCGCAGCCTGGGCAGCTTCCTGGTTGTCGGCGTAGATCTTCACGTTGCCGTCATCATCCAGATCGATGGAAGCGCCGGTTTCGTCACAGATCGCACGGATAACAGAACCGCCCTTACCGATAACGTCACGGATCTTCTCCGGGTTGATCTTGATGGTGGTGATGCTCGGAGCACGTGCGGACAGCTCGGCGCGCGGGGTAGAGATAACCTTGTTCATCTCGCCCAGGATGTGCAGACGCGCTGCGTGAGCCTGCTCAAGCGCGATTTCCATGATCTCGTCAGTGATGCCATTGATCTTGATATCCATCTGCAGGGCAGTCACGCCCTCCTGGGTACCGGCAACCTTGAAGTCCATGTCGCCCAGGTGATCCTCGTCACCCAGGATGTCAGTCAGAACCGCGAATTTGTCGCCTTCCTTGACCAGACCCATGGCGATACCAGCAACCGGCGCCTTGATGGGCACACCCGCGTCCATCAGCGCCAGGCTGGAACCACAGACCGAAGCCATGGAGCTGGAACCGTTGGATTCGGTGATCTCGGAGACCGCACGAATAGCGTACGGGAACTCTTCCAGGGTCGGCATGACGGCCAGAACACCACGCTTGGCCAGACGACCGTGACCAACCTCACGACGACCCGGCGTGCCGACACGACCCGCTTCACCTACCGAGTACGGAGGGAAGTTGTAGTGGAACAGGAACGGATCCTTGCGCTCGCCTTCCAGGGCATCGATGATCTGAACATCGCGGGAAGTACCCAGCGTGGTGGTTACGATGGCCTGGGTCTCGCCACGGGTAAACAGGGCGGAACCGTGAACGCTGGGCAGAACGCCCACTTCGATTTCAATCGGGCGAACAGTCTTGTTGTCGCGACCGTCGATCCGCGGCTTGCCATCGATAACCTGCTGGCGAACCACACTCTTCTCGATCTTGCCGAAGTACTTCTTAACTTCGTCTTCGGAAGGCTGACCTTCCTCCTCACCGGCCAGTTTCTCAACGGCAGCGGCTTTCACTTCACCCAGGCGCTCATAGCGGGCCATCTTGTCGCGAATGCCGTAGGCTTCCTCGATAGCACCGGCAAAGTCGGCCTTGATGGCATTCAGCAGTTCGGTGTTCTCGACAGCCGGCTGCCAGTCCCAACGCGGCTTGCCGATTTCAGCGGCGAATTCCTTGATAGCGGCAACCGCTGTCTGCATTTCCTGGTGACCGTAGAGAACACCACCCAGCATCTGGTCTTCGGTCAGGCCTTTGGCTTCGGATTCAACCATCAGAACCGCGTCTTCCGTACCGGCGACAACCATGTCCAGCAGAGAGGTTTCCAGCTCTTCGAAGGTCGGGTTCAGGAAGTACCCACGCTCGTTGGTGTAACCCACACGAGAGGCACCGATGGGACCATCGAACGGGATGCCGGAGATGGACAGAGCCGCAGACGCAGCCAGCATCGCAGCAATATCCGGATCCTGGTTCTTGCTGGAGGACATTACCGTGGTGATAACCTGAACTTCGTTCATGAAGCCGTTCGGGAACAGCGGACGAATAGGACGGTCGATCAGGCGGGAGGTCAATGTTTCCTTCTCGGAAGGACGACCTTCGCGCTTGAAGAAACCACCGGGGATTTTACCCACGGCGTAGGTCTTCTCGAAGTAGTTCACGGTCAGCGGGAAGAACGGCTGGCCGGGCTTGGCTTCCTTGGCACCAACAACGGTACCGAGAACGGAAATATCATCCACGGTGACCAGTACGGAACCGGTGGCCTGACGGGCAATACGGCCGGTTTCCAGAGTGACGGTCTTGCCGCCAAGCTCGAATGATTTCTTGAAAGGTTTCAGATCCACGAAAAACTCCTGATCTATCTGTTCCAGATTGATTCGTCCCAAACGCCCCTGCGCTCGAAACCATAGTTCTGCAGATGATGTGCTGTGGTCTGAAGAGCAACCCGTCTGAAAGCTAACAGGCTGTTGCAAAACCCCGGTCTGAAGCGCGGCAGTTTCAGAGGCTGCCGGCCCGGGCTTTTCAACAACCTGCTATCAATTTCGGCTTTCCATTTCGACAGGGAATCCTTCGAGCACACAGACAATCGAACTGCAGTGGGAGAAAAACACAACCAGCAGACCCCAAGAAGGGCCTGCTGGTTGACGGCTGCCACCGGAAAC
>JAWWAT010000511.1:0-2875 GCA_033721635.1 Marinobacter sp.
CATCGGGATCCTTTTCGTGTCCTGCGAGACGAATACCGAATATCCGGCTCAGGCCATTCAGCAGGGCCGTCGATTCAGGCGCGGACTCTTGCTGGATGATGTCCGGGTTGTTTTCTCCCCGCATGCATGGTGCAGATGATAAGTTTGGCCTGAGGATGCTGTTCATGGTGTTGACCCTGTTATGAGTGTCAGGTCAATTATGGTATCAAAAAAACATCTTTTGAAATGACTTAAATCATTAAGCCTTTTTCACTGAGTCGATTTAGCCTGATGGCTCGGAGGAGGGCCGGGCATGGGGGCCACCTCCCGAAACACGCTCCTTCAGCACGTCCATGTGACGCTTGAGCTCCGCCATCCATGGCGCCGCACTGTTTCGGGAGGTGTCACCCACTCCAGGACACGATCTACGCGTTACCTTCATATACCCTGCGGAATCTTTTTTTGAGTTAAGCGATCAGTGGCTGGTTCCCTCTTCGTAATTGATCTTGTTCCAGACGTTGTACTTGCCGGACGGCTTGTTCATCGGGATGCGTTTCTCTTCCTCCAGAGTGTCTGCGTCGTAGACGATTACAGCTCCATCGTTGTCCCACACGCTCAGCAGCAGTTTTTCACCGTAGCGGTCGAATTCGACATGGGCGGCGACTTTGCCCGGAGCGGGCTGTAGCGTTTTGACGATTTCCAGAGTCTGCTTGTCGATGACGTGGACCTTGTCCTTGTTCGGGCCAAAGAAGACGTCCACCCAGGCGTAGCGGGAGTTTTCGTGGCTGCGCATGAAGAAGCCGGGACCTTCGGTTTCCAGGGTTTTGATGACTTCCCAGTTGTCCATGTCGATGATCGAAACGGCGCCGGTCCGGAAGTGTGGAGTAGCCATCACCCGTTTGCCCTGGTACTCCCAGGTGATGCCCGAGCCCAGGTGCGGCATACCGGGAAGGGGCAGGTCGGCGACGGTTTTGCCGGTGTCGAGGTTGATCACCAGACCATGTTTGCCGTCGCGGGCGGCCCCGATGAGATGGTCGTAACCGGGGTCGAAGAAGAAGTCATCCAGCCAGGTGTCGGTCTGCATTCGGCGGACGTTGGGTTTGCCCTCTTCCACAGTGATTTCCCAGGCTTCGGGAATGTCCTTGAGCGCGGCAATAAAACTGTCCCGGGGTGGCGCGGCGTAAACGGCGCTGACACGGGAGCTGTCACCGGCGTCGTTCTCGACCGGGATGATGTCCATCAGTTCAAGGTTGTCGGCATCAAACAGAACCAGGGTATGGGGCAGGTAGTTGGCGGCCATTACGTAGTTGCCGTCAGCGGAGACAGCAATGTTGCGCATATTGATACCGGCCCGTACTTCGGCCGTCACTTCCAGGTTGTACAGGTCGTATTTGGTAATCCAGCCGTCCCGGGAGCCGAAGTAAACGTAGCGGCCGTCCGGGCTGTATTTCGGGCCACCGTGCAGGGCGTAGCGGCTCGGGAAGCGGTGGATGGGTTCCATCCGGTCGCCGTCGAGCAGCGTGACGTGATGGTCACCGATTTCCACCACCAGGAACAGATTCATCAGGTCGGATTCGTAAACCGGTTCATCCGGCAAAGAACCTTGCGGGTGGGGTAACAGGTGGCTGTCGAGAATATCTGCCTTTCCCCAGGTTGGCGAGTTGGCAGGTGGGCGGTAAATGTACTCCGCCAGTGCAGTGATGGATTCTGAGTCAAGAATATCGGCATAGGCCGGCATCTGAGTGGCGGGCCGGCCGTTCCGGATAGCATCTTCGGCCTGGGGCTTTTTGAGCCGGGACAGGTTGTCCGGCAGCAGGGCAGGGCCCATGCCGCCCAGGCGATCGGTGCCGTGGCAACTGGCACAATGCTGCTGGTACAACGCTTCGGTCTCAGGGGCGGGATTGGCCTGTAACGAGGTAGAAATCAGCAGGCTGGTGGCCAGAATCAACAGTGCTTCTTTGCGAACGATCATACCGCCCGGCCCCCAGCACTGGCGACAACCGGTTCACTCTGGCCAGAATGCCAGCCTGCTGCGGTGGGTTGTGCCAGTTTTTCTGCTAGCCTGACAACCTCGCCCACAATAATCAGTGTCGGAGGCTGGAAGCCTTCACGAAGGATGGTCGCTTCGAGGTTTGCCAATGTGGTTACCGCCATGTGTTGTTGCGGCGTGGTTCCCCGCTCCACCAGTGCCACTGGACAGTCTCCGGACAAACCATGGGCGATAAGCTCTGTGACAATGGTCGGGGCGTTATGTAGCCCCATATAGAACACCCTTGTCTGGCCCGGCGCTGCCAGTACACGCCAGTTCAGCTCCAGGGACTGATCTGCTTTGCGGTGGCCGGTTACGAAGGTCACGCTCTGGGAGTAATCCCGGTGAGTCAGTGGTATGCCGCAGTAAGAGGCGCAGCCAGCGGCCGAGGTGATGCCCGGCACCACCTGGAAATCAATGTCATTGTCTACCAGGAATTCCGCTTCCTCACCGCCACGGCCGAAAATGTAGGGGTCGCCGCCTTTGAGCCGAACCACCCGGCGCTGTTTTACGGCCAGTTGTACCAGCAGCTCATTGGTATCTTCCTGGGGGACATAGTGGCAACCGCTGGCTTTGCCCACATGAATGCGTTCGGCAGCCGGGTTCACCAGCTCCATGATCTGGGGCGATACCAGGCGGTCATACACCACGGCATCTGCCTGCTGTATCAGCATCAGGGCCCGCAGGGTCAGCAGGCCCGGGTCGCCGGGGCCAGCTCCGACAATGGCTACTTCTCCGGCCCGTAAGGGTTGTTCCGCCAGCTGGAACTCCACCAGGCACTTCTTCCTTTGGCTGGTTGTCATGATGCTTGTCCTTACAGGTTGTGAACCGGAATCTCGGTGACGGGGGCGGCAACGCGCCGTGGCA
>JAWWAT010000512.1:0-2863 GCA_033721635.1 Marinobacter sp.
CGCGGCGCAAACATGATGATCGCCATGCCCACCAACGCAACGCCGGACCCCACCAGATCCCAGACGGTTGGCCGGATACCATCAATAGCCCAAAGCCAGAGAATGGCCATGAAGATATAGACACCGCCGTAAGCAGCATACACCCGCCCGGCGGCCGTGGGATGCAGGGAAAGCAACCAGGCAAATGCCGCAAGGCTCAGGGCCCCGGGCACCAGAAGCCAGATGCTCTTTCCCTCGCGAAGCCAAAGATAGGGTAGATAGCAGCCAACGATCTCGGCCAAGGCAGTGATGATGAACAGACCGACGGTTTTCAGTTCAGGCACTGGGGCGTTCCTTCAATGCTACCTGCAGGGATTCAAGGCTCTCGGGGCCCCCCTCAAGGCGCACGCATTCCCCCGCATCACGCTCCCATGAGGCAGCTGAGCCCATGTGAAGATGCACGTTCACGGCCGCTTTAAATGACTCCTCCATGAGGCCTGCAGGAACCCAAACCAACTCCATGCCCCTCAGTTGGTTTGGCACTGGGCTACCACAGACCGAGCAGAAATCACTGCGATAGCCTGTTGGCTTCTGGAAAGAAGAGATTTTTTCCTGACCAGACAGCCAGCGAAAGTCCTCCTGCTTCACAAAAGTTGCTGCATTCGCCGACGATCCCGTTACCTTCCGGCAGAGGGAGCAGTGGCATTGGTAGAGGTTGGGAATACTGCCCTTAATCCTGAATTTCACCCCGCCGCAAAGGCACTCGCCCTTCATTGTTAATTCCTTGTCGCGTTCATTCCGCAGTTAAGGCTATGGAGTTCTATGAAAAATGCTCTATTTCCTAGAGGCGCCACCGCAAAGGATGAGTCTGTTGCAGCATACCGTCCTCATCCCAGTCTTCCCAGCCAGTAAAAGGGATGGGTGTTTCATCGAATAGTCCGGGTAACCGCTCCGCCCATAGGGTTTTCTTTTGTTTCAGCTGCTCCCTGAACCTGGACTCGTCCTCATAACGAATACCGCCCCCCTGAACGCCATAGCTAACCTGGGGAGGCAGAACATCAAACCCCACGTAATAGAGTGAGGAGTGCATCGGCCATAGCCACTCCACCATGTTGCCAGCGCGGCCTAAGGGCATGAATGTCTGCTCCGGAGACCCAGTGGTCACAGACAACATGGCTTTCTTACCCCGGAAATGCCCGCGGTTATAACGCCGTCTCCCGGAATAGAGCCCGCCGTATACCAGAACCCGATCAAACCAACCCTTGAGGATTGCCGGTTGCGCGTGCCACCACAACGGAAACTGGAAGATCACGAGATCGGCCCACTCCAGGCGACCGATTTCCCTCTGAACCTCAGGAGCCAAACCGCCTCGTTCATAATGAGCCCGCTGCTCGGTCAATGGGGCGAAATAGCTTTCATCAACCCGCTTGCGGTAATGGCCCGCACGTTCAACCGGATCAAACTCTTCCCGGTAAAGGTCATCAAGCTCTACCTTGTGTCCAGCGGCCTGAAAGGATTCTATCGCCACATTAACCAGCCCGCCATTGAATGATTCGCGCTCGGGGTGTGCGAAGACAATCAACACGTTCATAGTTCATCACTCCTTTTGCATTTATATGGCGATAGCCTAAGCTGTTCCTGTATACACATAAATTCTCAATATGCGCGAATCCAATTTGCATGAATGAACAACCAATACGGTGGGATGATCTGCAGATTGTGTCGGCGATTGCCGACACTGGAACCCTCTCAGGAGCGGGGAGGCGGCTCGGAATCAGCCATGCGACAGTCTTTCGCCGGCTCGCCAATCTGGAAAATCAGCTGGGCGTGGTGCTTTTTGAGCGATCGCGCACTGGATACACGCCAAGCGCTGCGGGAGAAGACATTTTCGCGGTTGCGAGACGGGTGCAGGAGGATATTACGGCCGTTGAACGCCGGCTCGCAGGAAAGGATCTCAAGCTGTCCGGCACCATCCGAGTCACCACAACCGACACTCTTTTTTCGGGCCTGCTGGCAACAATGTTTGAGAGGTTTCGAGAGGACTACCCCGATATCAAGCTGGAAGTTGTCATCTCGAATCAGGTGCAAAGCCTGAGCAAACGGGAAGCAGACGTCGCAATTCGTCCTACCGGCAATCCTCCAGAAACTCTGGTTGGGCGGAAGGTTGGAGTAATCCGGCAGAGTGTCTATGGGCAACGGCACCATTGGCAGAATCGACGGGCCCCGCTCGACACTTTAACGGGGCACCAGTGGATTGGCCCGGACACTCATATGGGCAATCGGGCTCTTGAAACCTGGATGGCCCGGAACGGCTTGAATGAAACCTGTAGCTACCGTGTCGACTCAATGCTGGGCATGCAGGCCGCCGCTCGATCAGGCAGGGCAGTGGCCGTACTACCAGATTACCTGGCAGATGCCGATCCCGAGCTCTGCCGCCTTACTGATCCTGTTGCGGAACTGGACATTTCTCTTTGGATTCTCACCCATCCTGATTTGAAACGCGCGAAGCGAATCCGCGAGTTTACCCAGGTTATCGGAGAGCAATTGAGGAAGGAGTTGGCTAATTCCTCAGTTTAATCCTTCACCCATTTATCGCCTTCCTTGTGATATTCCTTTTTTACTGCCGCCCACGCAACCTTGTGGGCTGTCTCTTCCCGGCCTGAAGTGCCCCGGCGGTCTGCGGGATCACTGTATTCATCCCAGGCGGAATTGAACGCTTTGCGATAAATGTCCTGGGCATGGGCTGGCAGGTTGTCGCGTACACTGGCAGGTAATTCCGAATTGCTGTTATAGGGCATGGGGCTGACCTCCAAAACGCTTCAGTCATTTAAAGGCTAGCAGTTGTTAGTGCAGGGGCAGAACAAAAGGTCACAATTCCAGTACA
>JAWWAT010000513.1:0-2863 GCA_033721635.1 Marinobacter sp.
TAGCGGGTGTTGGGCGTCAATGCGAACGGTGCTTCCTGCAGTCCGAAATGGGATTCGTACATGCTATCGAACGGCTTTCTCCGGTTCCGGGGTCACGGATTCAGACGATTGCAGCAACTCGCGCAGTACAGTCATGCGCTCCCGGCTGGCAGAAACATCCGCATTCATCTCCGGCGTTCCGGCCACAACCGGGCGCAGCAAGATGACCAGCTCGCTCTTGCGTGACTGGAAACGCCGTTGCTTGAACAGTTCGCCCACCAGCGGAATCTCGCTGAAGAAGGGAACGGCTGAATTGTTGTCTTCACTGGAGTTCTGAATCAGACCGCCGATGACCACAATCTGGCCACTCTCGGCACGGATGACGCTGTCGGTTTCACGAACCGTGCTGCTG
Source organism: Marinobacter sp. (assembly GCA_033721635.1). Taxonomy (GTDB): domain Bacteria; phylum Pseudomonadota; class Gammaproteobacteria; order Pseudomonadales; family Oleiphilaceae; genus Marinobacter. Next base: position 392 of record JAWWAT010000513.1, read on the forward strand.
GCCAGAGGCAGTGTTACGTCGCGCTCGCCGATGGTAATAACCTTTTCCTGATCGTTCACCTCACTGACCGAGGGATGCACGTGCAGGGTAATGACACCATCCTCGGAAATCTGTGGCGTGACATCCAGCGAAATACCGGAAAAGAATGGCGTCAGTTCCACGGAGGTCGATGTTGAGTCAGATCCGGTTACCGCCGAATTGTTATCATCGAAGTCGATGTCGGTGACGAAAAACTCATCAGTACCTACCTTGATCACGGCTTTCTGATTATTAACCGTGGAAATCCGGGGGCTGGACAGAATCTGCACATTGCCCTGCTCGCCCAGCAGTTCAATCAAGGCTGTGAAATCACCGGCCCTCACACTGGCAGAAAACAGGCCGCCGATATCGGATGTCTGAATAACCTGGCCGGCTAGCGCCTGCGCGGTGAAATCCTCCGGCAGTCCATCCGACGCGGTGATACTGGACGCACTCTGGATATCCGACCAGTTGATACCCTGCTGGTAGCTTTCGTTCAGCGATATCTCCAGTATCTTTGCCTCCAGAATGACCTGGCGCTGCATGATCAGCTCGGTACGGCGCAGATACTCCTCAACCATCCGCAAATCCTCGGAACCGGCACGAACCATCACCAGTCCCGCGCCCGGGTTGACGATTACCTGCTGGCCATCACCGCCCCCAACAATCATGCTCAGGGCACTTTGAATGTCCTGCCAGAAATCCGAAGCCGTTTCCGTGGAAATGGTTGTTCCCACCAGGTTGCGGGTCTCGCCGGAACCGGTACTATCTCCGTTGGAACTGCCCGTGCTACCACTGCGAGCACCGGTCACCTGACCAGAGCTTACCCGTGTTTCCGAGCCGCCCTTGCGCTTGAAGTGCAGGTAATCAATGGGGAACAGGCGGGTCTGGATCTGATCCGCCTGAACCCGGAACAACCGGCCATTGCGGCGGATATCGAGCCCGTACAGGTCACCGGCAATATCCATGACCTCAGGCACGGTCACATCGCCCAGTCGAAGATCGATACTGGTGCTCACTTCGGGATGAACCACGACGTTATAGCGGGTCCCCTCCACCAGCGATTCGAAAAAGCTGGCAGCAGGAACACCCCGGGCATTAACGTCAAACCGGTCGTCCAGATCGGTGCCCCCCGAGAGTTGTGGCAACAGTGCCGCGCTCACATCCGCTGGCAAGGGCGCGGATGATGGGGATTCTGCCGGCTTCTCCGCGGCCGCCTGTTCAGCCTCCTCGAGGCTTCGATCAATTGCATCCGCGGCATCGGTTGAGGTCGCCGTTGCAGAGCGCATCAGTGGATTGTTGCTGCAGGCCGCCAACACCAGGCTCAAAGCCAGGACGCCTGTTGTTCTGATTGCTGTCATGAGTATCCGTTTGTCTGTCATTGAGTTCCCCGAACCTGCGGAAGTCTCTCCAGGTACAACACCCGTTCGCGGCCGTTATCCATTACCAGAACCCGATTGGTATAGATCCGGATAACCCGCACGTTGTCAAAACCCTGGCCTTCCCTGAGGGCCTCACCTTCAATAACGGCGACTCGTCTGTCCTTGCTGAAAAGAATGGAATCCAGAGCCAGAGGCCGCTCCGGCGCCGGTTTGGCCACGGTTGCCTGGGGGCCGGGTGGCCGGGTCGGATCTTGCAACCCCTGGGCCACACCCGGGAAGAGCACCATCGAACCCAATGCCAGGAACAACCACCTGCATGTCAAGGCACTCAAGCGCTTGCTCATTTCACACCCCCAGCCAGGCCTGATCCAGGCTCAGTGTTTGCACCCTGATGACGGCCTCACCAGAGGGCCAGTCTCCCGCGCTGTACTGCAACTTGATCCACCCAAGCCGTTCATCCATTGCCTCAAGCCTTTCAAGGTACTTCAGTACATCGGGATAGCTTCCCTTGATCCGAAGCTCGACATCGTGGGCGTAGAGCAGTGGCTCCGGCGAAACCTCCGGGTCGGGCGATGATTGCCCGCTGTTTTCCGGAGCAAAAACCGGGGTCGGAGTCTGCAGCTCCAGGGCCTGCAACTCCAGTGACTCCTGAGCTGCCAGAATTTCCCGCAACAACGCCACCATAGCCGTGGGCGCAATCAATTGCCCCGTGGTATCCGCAATCTGCCGATTGAGCCGATCAAGTCTTTGCTGCCGTGCGTTTAACTGGTCCCGCATTTCCCGGGAGGGATCCGTAGCCAGCTGTTGATTGAGCGTCTGTTGCTGCGCCAACAGATCGTCTCGGCTGGCGGTAAGCGTCTGAATTCGGTTTTCCAGGCTCTGGTGTCGTTGCTGCAATGGCGTAACCGCAAGCTCCCAGACCAGAACCAGAACCAGGACCAGCGCCGTCAGCAGAATCAGGGCACGTTCACGAATCGGGCGCAGGTTATACCACTGCGCAGCCCGTGCAAGGGAGGTGTTGGGCGCATCCGCCATCAGTTGCCCTCCCCTTCACGTTTACTGGAAACATGGA
>JAWWAT010000514.1:0-2861 GCA_033721635.1 Marinobacter sp.
GGACACCAAAATGAATGGCCGGGTCAGCCGCCTGCTGGTGACGCCGTTAATACGTGCCCTGAAAAAGGTCTGCGGGCCTAATGATTTCCTGGATTATCTGGACAGCTACCGTTACCCATTGGCAGGGGAATTCTCCTTCCGTACCGACGTGATCAACGACCTGCGGATCCCCAGCGACTGGGGGCTCGAGGTGGGCGTGCTCTCGGAAATGAAGCGTAACTACGCCACTAACCGCCTGTGCCAAGTGGACATTGCCGACACCTACGACCACAAGCACCAGGAGCTCTCACCGGTAGACGCCAGCCGTGGCCTGTCAAAGATGAGCACGGACATCAGCAAGGCGCTCTTTCGAAAGCTGGCCACCAACGGTGAGATTTTCTCCAATGAAAAGTTCCGTACCATCAAGGCCGCCTACTTCCGCATCGCCCTGGATTTCGTGGAAACCTACCAGAGCGATGCCGTTATCAACGGTCTGACGTTTGACCGCCACAAGGAAGAGAAGGCCGTGGAGCTGTTTGCCCAAAATGTGATGCGGGCAGGGGCCTATTTCCTGGATAATCCGATGGACACGCCGTTTATTCCAAGCTGGAATCGCGTTACCAGTGCCATTCCGGACATCAAGGAACAGCTGTTGGAGGCGGTAGAGCTGGATAACGAGGAATATCGCTAGTGAGCAACACCCTGCACCACAAGCTCGCCACCATGCTGGATGTGGTCTATCCCGCTATTGATGCCGGCTCCCTGGCGGATCAGCTGCTGGAGACCATTGGCCTGGAGTCGGACACACCTGCGCCTCCGGCTCACCAGAATAACTGGGACGAATCCGATGTGATGCTGATTACCTACGCAGACACGGTTCAGCGCAGCGAAGAAAAGCCACTGAAGACATTGTTCCTGTTTCTGGAGGATTGCCTGGGGGATACGGTATCCGCGGTGCATATCCTGCCGTTCTTCCCCTACAGCTCCGACGATGGCTTCTCGGTGATGGACTATCTGGCTGTCAACGAATCCCACGGCGACTGGGAGGACATTGAGCGCATAGGCAGAAAATACAAACTCATGGCGGACCTTGTGATCAATCACATGTCGGCCCGCAGCCGCTGGTTCGAGAATTTCAAAAAACGGATCGATCCCGGCAAGGATTATTTCTTTGAAGCCCGCCCCACGGATGACTTGAGCGCCGTGGTCCGGCCCCGGACTTCCCCTCTACTCAATGCGGTTCAGACTGACGACGGCGAGCGTTACGTGTGGTGCACCTTCAGCGAAGATCAGGTCGATCTGAATTTTGCCAATCCCCGGGTGCTGAACGAGTTCGTGGGCATTATCCGTTATTATCTGGAACGAGGCGTCACTATCTTCCGGCTGGATGCGGTGGCCTTCCTCTGGAAAGAAGTGGGCACGCCTTCCATTCATCTGCAGCAAACCCACGAACTGATCAAGATACTCCGGCTGCTGATAGAGCATCACACCCCTCATGGTGTGGTAATTACCGAAACCAACGTCCCCAACCGGGAGAACCTGACCTACTTCGGTAACGCCAACGAAGCCCATGTTATCTACAACTTTTCACTGCCGCCGCTGCTGATCAACACTCTGGTCACCGGCAACTGCCGCCACCTGAAAACCTGGCTGATGAGCATGCCTCCGGCCCAGATGGGCACCACCTACCTCAACTTTATTGCCTCCCACGATGGGGTAGGCCTTCGCCCGACCGACGGATTGCTGACGGAAGAGGAAAAGCAGCGACTGATCAATACCATGGAATCCTTTGGGGGCAAGGTGTCCTACCGGCGCACTCCGGACGGCAAGGATCAGCCCTATGAGATGAATATTGCCCTGTTCGATGCGTTAAAGGGAACAGCCCAGCGGGGCGCAGACCATTGGCAATTGCATCGTTTTATCTGCGCCCACGCCATCATGCTAGCGTTGGAAGGGATCCCCGCGTTCTATATCCACAGCCTGCTGGGTACGGAAAACGACCGCGAACGGGTAGAGCACACCGGTCGTTTGCGCTCCATCAACCGGGGCCAGTGGAACCTGGATCACCTGGAGAACGAGCTGGCAGATCCCCTGAGCCATCACCACAAGGTATTCAGCGAACTCAAGCGGCTGATAGCCATTCGCCGCAAACAGCCGGCGTTCCATCCCAACGCCACCCAGTTCACCCTGCACCTCGGGCTGCAAATGTTTGGCTTCTGGCGCCAGAGCATGCGCCGGGACCAGTCCATCTTCTGCATACACAACATCACTGACGAGATTCAGCAGGTATCCCTGGGAGACATCAATCTGATCGGCACTGACCAGTGGCAGGACCTGATCTCGGGCCTGAAAATCGATGACCTGTCTGGAAGCCTGACGCTCAAGCCCTATCAAAGTGTGTGGCTGTCCAACCGGGAATGATGGCAGAATGCGCGGATGTCATCGCACTCTCCTTATCGTCGGCCCCGCATCCTGCTTCTATCCGCCTACGACGCCGGCAGCCACCAGCGTTGGCGTGAACAACTGGTTGCCAGCCAGCCGGATTTCCACTGGGAGGTGCTGGCCCTGCCTCCGCGATTTTTCCGCTGGCGGATTCGCGGAAATGCACTGACCTGGCTGCAAGAGCCGGCGATGAAAGCCCGTTATGACCTGCTGATCGTCACCTCCATGGTGGATCTGGCCTCGTTAAAAGGCTTTCATCCTCATCTTGCCCGCACGCCCACTATTCTCTATATGCATGAGAACCAGTTTGCCTACCCGGACTCCGGCCGGCAGCATTCCAGTGCCGAGCCGAAAATCGTCAACCTGTACAGTGCGGTTGCCGCGGATCAGGTGCTGTTTAACAGTGCCTGGAACCGTGACAGTTTTCTGGAGGGGGCTTA
>JAWWAT010000515.1:0-2856 GCA_033721635.1 Marinobacter sp.
CCGAACACCTACGGCGCCCTGTTGCGCGCCATCATCGACGCGACGCAGTACTCCAACAATCCGGATAACCGTAAGGAAATCTCCGAGGCCATCGCGCCGAAGAACTACCTGAACCAGCCAGTACCTGTGATTCAGCAGGTGCTGACGGGCTACTACGCCGATGGCCTTGGCGAAGTGAAAGACGTGCCGGATCGAATCGATTTCGACCCGTTCCCGTGGCATTCCATGGGCGTGTGGATCCTCACCCAGATGAAGCGCTGGGGTTATATCGAGGGTGATGTGGACTACAAGGGCATTGCCGAGCAGGTTTATCTGGCGAGCGAGACCGGCAAGATCATGGAAGAACTGGGTTACAGCGCTCCGGACAGGACCTACAAGACCCACACCATCATGGGCAAGACGTTCGATTCTGACCGCGCCGAAGAGTACGCGCGCAGCTTCGACATCGGGAGGGTGTAACCATGGCTTCCCTGAACGTTCGGGCAGCACTGCTGTCGGTGTCGTTCCTGATTCTGGCCCTGGGGCTCTGGGAAATGGCAACCCAGCCCCCGGAAGCCCAGACAGGACTGACCGAATACGAAATGCTGATGGGTGGTGTAGAGCAGGAATCCCGAGTGCCACCACCCTCGGCGGTGATCAAGCTGGCCTGGGCGGAGCTGTCCGATCCCTTCTATGACGCCGGCGCCAACGACAAGGGTATCGGCATCCAGCTGGCCTATTCGGTGTACCGGGTACTGACCGGTTACCTGGCGGCCATGGCCATTGCGCTGCCAGTCGGGTTCCTGATCGGCATGTCGCCGCTGATGTACAAGGCCCTGAACCCCTACATCCAGGTGCTGCGACCGATCTCGCCCCTGGCGTGGATGCCGCTGGCCCTGTTCATCATTCAGGACTCGGATGCCTCGGCGATCTTCGTGATCTTCATCTGCTCGATCTGGCCAATGCTTCTGAATACCGCTTTTGGTGTGGCCAACGTGAGGCAGGACTGGGTGAACGTGGCCCGCACCCACGAACTCGGGCCCCTGCGCACTGCCATTACGGTGATCCTGCCGGCGGCCGCACCCACGATCCTGACCGGTATGCGGATCTCGATCGGCATCGCCTGGCTGGTCATCGTGGCTGCGGAAATGCTCGTGGGTGGCACCGGCATTGGCTACTACGTGTGGAATGAATGGAACAACCTGGATCTGGCCAGTGTGATCTTCTCCATCCTGATGATCGGGGTGGTGGGCATGCTGCTCGACCTGGCCCTGGGCAAAGCCCAGAAACTGGTGGAATACAAAGAATGAGCGGTCCGGCACCGGTTTCCGGTGCCGGCCTCAACCCTCCGAATGGAGATCTGTTATGACTAAATCATTCCTGGAAGTAGATGGCTTGTCCAAAGTCTACCCGGACGGCCAGGGCGGTGAACTGACCGTCTTCGAGGATATCCGCTTTGCCCTGGAGAAAGGTGAGTTTGTTTGCATCATCGGTCACTCCGGCTGCGGCAAATCCACCATCCTGAACGTCCTGGCAGGCCTGGATGAGGCCAGCGCCGGCAACGTGGTGATGAACGGCAAGGAAATCAAAGGCCCCGGTCTTGAACGCGGCGTGGTGTTCCAGAACTACAGCCTGTTGCCCTGGAAAACCACCCTGAACAACATCGTCTTCGCCGTGCGCGCCCGCTGGCCCGAGTGGTCCAAGGAGAAGGTGAAAGAGCACAGCGAACGCTACCTGAAGATGGTAGGCCTGGACCACGCCCTGAACCGCAAGCCGTCCCAGCTATCTGGCGGTATGCGTCAGCGGGTCAGTATCGCCCGGGCCTTCGCCACCCAGCCCGAACTTCTGCTGCTGGACGAGCCCTTCGGCGCATTGGATGCCCTCACGCGGGGTGTGATTCAGGACGAACTGGTGAAAATCTGGGAAGAAACCCGCCAGACCGTCTTCATGATCACCCACGATGTGGACGAAGCCATACTGCTCTCTGATCGCATCTTCCTGATGTCCAACGGCCCCAACGCCCGTATCGCCGAAAGCGTGAAAGTGGACATCCCGCACCCGCGGGCCCGGGCCACCATTTTCCAGAACCCGGCCTACCACAAGACCCGGGATTACCTGGTGGACTTCCTGGTCAACCGCAGCGGCTCGGCCCTGCCGGAGAAAGACGGCACCCCGAAAATCGTCGAGCCCGCCAAAGGCGTAGCCCAGTCAGCGCCCGCATCTGACGAATCTGAAACCGAATCTGAAACTGCCGCCCGTGCGGTGAATGCCTGACGTCAAAACCCAAGAGAGGAAACAGCCATGATGAACAAAGAACTGATGACCGCCAAAATCCTGGAAGCCAAAGTGTCCAAGGGCATGACCTGGGAATCCATCGCCGAAACCATCGGCATGTCCCCGGTGTTCACCACCTCAGCGGCCCTGGGTATGAATAGCCTCACCGAAGACAAGGCCTTTGCCCTGTGTGAAATCCTCGACCTCGATAAGCCGGTGGCAGAAGCCCTGCAAGTGTGCCCCAAGAAAGCCTGGGACGGTGCCGTTCCGCAGGATCCGCTGATCTACCGTTTGTACGAAGTGGTGGGTGTGTACGGCGATACCATGAAAGAACTGATCCATGAAAAATTTGGCGATGGCATCATGAGCGCCATTGATTTCACCATGGACATCGAGAAGGAAGAGAATCCGAAGGGCGACCGTGTCGTGGTTACCATGAACGGGAAGTTCCTGCCTTATAAAGCCTGGTAATCGCAGGTCCTGTAACCTCGGAGGTCCGGTCCTTGTAGCCTGTTGGTTGAGGGGCGGGCTTGCGGGGTTGCAGGTGGAGTTTTTATTGGAAAAAGCAACACGCTTCGCTCAGACAACTTTTTCCGGCGAAAA
>JAWWAT010000516.1:0-2848 GCA_033721635.1 Marinobacter sp.
ATTACCGGATTCCTGGAGAGTGCCGGACCTCACGATCCGGAAAATCTTGACCTTGCCTCCTGGCAAAAAGTCCACGCCACCAACCTCAATGGTGTTGCCCTCGGCTGCAAGTATGCGATCAAGTTGATGAAGGGCTCACGTTCCGCCAGCATCGTGAACATTTCCTCCAGATCGGGGCTTGTGGGCATTCCCGGTGCGGCGGCCTATGCGTCCAGCAAGGCCGGCGTCCGGAATCACACCAAGTCAGTTGCGTTGTACTGTGCCGATAAAGGCTATCCGATCCGCTGTAACTCCATACATCCCGGCGCCATCATGAGCCCGATGTGGGAAGCGATGCTTGGAGAGGGAGAAGCCAGAGAAGCCGCGATTGCCGAGGTAGAGGCTGGCGTTCCAATTGGAAGGATGGGAAAACCCGAGGATGTTGCCTATGCGGCCCTGTACCTCGCCTCTGACGAATCAAACTATGTGACCGGCATTGAGCTGAACATCGACGGGGGCATATTGGCCGGAAGCGCCTCTGCTCCGGCCAGACGATAACAGCCGTCTTCAGAAATCGGACATCACGTCCTGAAGGTCCTGCTTGAGCTCTGCAGGCTCGGTGATCCACACCGTCTTGTCGAGCCCCGGAAACACGCCCACATCAAGGCCATCCTTGGTTAGGCCGGGGATCCATTTCCGGAAAAAGTCTGGTAATGAAATGCTGCGGGGAGTCAGCTCATCGCCGCCGTTGGCGTATTCGGCGGCGAAGGCCGAAGTGGGCCAAACCGGCAGGTACTCCACGTCGCCGTCGTCTGAGGCGATCTTGAGGAATCGGCTCTCGCCGTTAACCAGAATCCAGATTTCCCTCTCCTCGGCCACCTGGCTCAGGAAGTAGTCGTACCGCTCTTCACCATCCATTTCCATTACTCGATTAAGGTCTTCACTGCTCATGTCAGGTACGCCACTCCAGTCGCTTGCTTTCGGGTATTCGTCGGAGACTAACACGTATTTAGAGGAGACTGGCGACCACTTTTCCAAAACATTACTAGCAGCGCTGCAAGGGCCAAGTTGCCGAACAGCATGAAGGGGTACATTTCAGGGGAGATCCGCAACCATTCACCGGTGAAGTTCATCATGGCGTGGAAAATCAGGACCGCCAGAATGCTTCGACCAGTGCGGTTATAAACGAGCACAATCAACAACGTATGGCAGACAATCATCGGCATCCACCAGTAAAGCTCGGGGTTAAACGTGGTGTTGGCGTAATACCCAGGGAAAAAGACGAAGGGTGCGTGCCACAGCGCCCAGACCACACCGTTCACCAGGCCCGCCACAAGGGGAGTGAAGCGCTGCTGCAGGGCCTCCAGATAAAAACCGCGTAACCCCACCTCTTCCACGGCCGGGAACACAAAGGAAAGAATCAACAAAAACAGCAAAGCCCCGGGGTTAACAAACAACTGCCAGTTCGTATCAAGGGGCTCACCAGCAACCCCCAGAAGCAAGGCCAGGCCGGCCATGGCAAGATCGTAAGCGAGCCAGAAGAACAGGATAATCAGCCACCAGCGCCCGGGAATTCGACGCCAGTCCGTCAGGCGCCGCCACAAATCGCGGAGCTGCGGCTTCCCGCCGTTCATCGCGGCCAGACCAAGGCCGGCAACAACAGGGCTGGCTCCGCCGATCAGGAACCAGATCAGGTTTGGAAATGCCCAAACCGACGATTCTGAAAACAGCACCGGTATCCAGAAAATGTATGCCCAGCCGAGGTAAACCAGGGGAAACGCCAGCAGCGGTTGCCTGATCAATGGCATAACTCCCTTGAGCCAATATTGTGGTCAGTATCGCTGCAAGCACCGCAATCTGCTTGATATATATCAAGAGACTATCAGATGAGTGGCAAGCCTGGTGGTTACTTCTTCCAGTGCCTCTGATCTTCTGAGTATGATGAGTGTGCAGCGGGACTGGGTCAGTCTCCGCCCGCCCTATACACGGAATCCTGACAATGCCCTCTTCAGTTCAAGACACCCAACCCGACGCTATCCCGTTTCGGTCGATGGCGATGTTTTTGTTGCTGACTTTCGGGATCGCATGGGGAGTTCTCGCTGCCTTTATCTTTTTTCCGGAAACCATGGTTGGCCTGTTTGGCGAGATCACGGGGGAACATCCACTGTTTTATCTCGCGGTCTGGGCTCCGGCAATCTCGGCGTTCGTGGTGATTTTGCGGTGGTCCGGTCTGGAAGGATTGCGCAGGCATTTGGGGCGCGCCCTTCTTTGGCGCTGTTCATGGCCCTGGTATGCATTCCTGCTTCTTGGCGTCCCCCTTGTTTTCTTCGCGGGTTCGTTCTTCAAGGGCAACCTGTCTGAGGCTACCTTTCCATTCGCCTCGGTTTCATCCTTCCTGCTCGCTCTTGCTTTGATTGCCATTAAAGGCCCGATTGAGGAGTTCGGCTGGCGAGGCCTGGCACTTCCGCTTCTGCAACGCAAAATGGCGCCGGTTTGGGCTGCGCTTGTCATCGGCGTGATCTGGGGGCTTTGGCACACGCCAGCTTTTCTGCTGAGTGGTACCGAGCAGAGCGCCTGGTCATTTCTGCCATTCTTTACCGGCACCATTGCACTGAGTGTGATTGTCACCCCTCTGTTCAATGCTTCCCGGGGAAGCATACTCCTCCCCGGAGTCTTTCACTTCATGCTCATCAATCCAGTCTGGCCCGACGCCCAGCCCTATGACACCTATATTTTTGCGTTGATTGCCATTGTCATCGTCTGGTTACATCGGGAGAGTATGTTCACGCGCACCGATAGCGTTGTCGAGGTTGTTCCGGACAAACAGTGGACGCATTCATGACTTTCCGAAGAGGCCTGGTTTCCGGCC
>JAWWAT010000517.1:0-2846 GCA_033721635.1 Marinobacter sp.
AGCCTTTCCGGATACACGTACAGATCCCTGATTTCCTGATCAATTTTTACTTCCACATGGTCCGGGGGAAACAGCATCCGCATGGCCAGCAGGTCGTAGCTGTCATTCAACTGCTCGTCCACGGCGGCTTTGACCAAATCAATCCTGCTCATAATTGCTCGTTTTATGACCTGTAACGGAAAGCGTTTCGTACTGTTCCTTACGACAACAAACCTGCGGGAGACTTCCCATGCACATGGACACCGGCGAACTGAAAAAGCACAAGCACGACACGATTTCTTTGCTGGAAATCGTCTCAATGGAAGGGCGCTACTACATGGCGCGCTTCTATCTGGATGGTCAGGGCTACGTCTTAACCGACGCCTACGATAAACCGGTGATGTTCACCGGCGCCTGCGTGGTGCGAGAGTATTTTCATGAATACAACGTGGAGCGCACCGAGGTGATTCCGCCGACAGGAACCGACGAAATGATCGGCATGCCTGACAGCGGCTCCGAAACCATGCGGGTCCCACTCTAGGGCCCCGCTTGGTGCGTGACTAGCTCCCGGCGAATGACAGCGAATCCACCAGATCGGCGCCGTTGAACACCGCGCCGTGGAAATCACTCTCAGGCACCTGATTCAGCGTGAACACCAGGGCGCTGGCCGCCTGCTCGGCGGTCAGGCATTCCCCCGCCTCCAGGCGATTGTCCAGCCATTCTGCGTGAGGCAGATTCAGTTTTCCGGCCTTTTCGATGTGGCTTCGGATGCCCGGAGTGTCTACCAGCCCGGGCTGAAAGAGGCTCACGACCGGTCCGTCCGACATATTGTCGAACTCCACGGACATCTGGCGCACCAGCCGACGAAGGGCCATTTTGCTGATGCCGTAGCTCCCGGTTCCCGGTTGGGCATGTTTATCCATACCCGCACCGATCATGACAATCCTGGACGCGGAATCGCCCCCTTTCAGCACCGGCAGCAATGACTGGGTAAGCAGCATCGGGGCAGACACGTTAACAGCCAGCGCTTCCTGAAAATCAATCAAGCCAAGGCTGGCAAAATCCGCAGCCGGCTCACCAACGCCAGCGCAATACACAAACGCTGAGAGATGATCGACGGCATCGCACACCTGTTGCCCCAGATTTCGGGTGCTTTCGGGATCGGCGAGGTCCACTCCAAGGGTCATCACTTCACGATCAGGCGCCTCAACGCGGAGTCTCGTCGCGACTTCCTCCAGCTTTGACACAGTGCGGCCAGCGAGGATCAGGTTGTGGCCCCGAGCAGCAAGTTCCAGCGCCAAAGCCCGGCCAATGCCCGACCCTGCGCCAGTGATCAGTGTCCACATAGTGCTTCTCCATTCTGCAGATAGTTCACGACACCGTTTGTCGCTACGGGCCGTTATGATTTTCGGAGATCAGACGTTTCAGACTGTCCGCATCTGTGGTCACATACGGTAACCTGTGGCAACAGGATTGAACCGCACATCAGACAAGGAAATTCATGGCTGCTCTGTCACCCGATAAACCCGCCACCATCGAACCCGGGTTTCACGCGATCCACGCCAACCATCTGGAAGACTTGCGCCGGGCCGTTGTCTACATCTGTCGGCACAACCCCATGCCGCCACTACAGAGCGAGACCTTCCTGGTGCAGAGCAACGGCATTGCACAGTGGCTGAAGCTGGCGCTGGCGGAGAAGCGTACCGAGGATGGCCTTGAAGGCGGCCTTGGGATTGCTGCCGGTATGGATTTCCTGTTCCCGGCCCGGTTTATCTGGCAAGCCTACCGCGCCGTGCTTCCGGACGGTGAGGTGCCGGAACAGTCGCCCTTCGACAAGCGGCGGCTGGTGTGGCGGCTGTACCGGTTATTGCCACGCCTGGTGGGGCAGGACGAGGCCTTCACACCGCTGGCCCGGTTTCTGGAAGGTAACGATCCGGACCTGCGCAATTTCCAGCTGGCGGAAAAGGTGGCGGATCTGTTTGACCAGTACCAGGTGTTCCGGGCCGACTGGCTGGCGGCCTGGGAGCAGGGCAAGGACGTGATTATCACCGCCCGGGCCGAGGAAAAGTCGCTGGATGCAGAAACCCTCTGGCAACCCCTGCTCTGGCGCCGGCTGGTTGAAGATGTGGGCGCAGACGCGCATACCAGCCGCTCGCAGATCCATACCCGGTTCATGGAACAGGGCCAGCGACTTCAGGCGCCGGCCAACCCGTCCCGGCTGCCGACCCGCATTGTCGTCTTTGGCGTCTCCTCGCTGCCCCGGCAAGCGCTGGAAGCCCTCTACGTGCTGAGCCGGTTCAGTCAGGTAGTGCTGTGTGTTCACAACCCCTGCCAGTTCTACTGGGCGGACATCATCAGCGACCGGGAGCTGCTCACCGCCGAACGCAAACGGGGCAGGCCCCATCCGACACTTTCCGCCATTGAGGATCCGGACCAGCTGCACCAGCACGCTAATCCGTTGCTTGCCGCCTGGGGCAAGCAGGGCCGGGACTACATCCGGCTGCTGGACGAGTTCGACAATCCGGACCAGTACCGTGGCAGCTTCCAGACCCCGGACCAGAAAATTGATATTTTCTCGGACCATGGCAACCCGGAAGCACCGCGCCTGCTGCATCAGCTGCAGAACGATATCCACAACCTGACGCCCCTCCGGGAAATCCGCGAGCAACAACGACAACTGGATGTTCAGCAGGATCATTCCCTGGCGTTCCACCAGGCCCACAGCCCACAGCGGGAAGTGGAAATTCTGCACGATCAGCTTCTCGCCGCCTTCAACGTCGATCCAACGCTGCGGCCCCGAGACGTCATTGTGATGGTGCCCGATATCAACGTGTACGCGCCCCACATCCAGGCCGTATTCGGCCGCT
>JAWWAT010000518.1:0-2838 GCA_033721635.1 Marinobacter sp.
CGATCGTGTTTCCCGCGGTGATGTTTTGGTGGCGCTGGATGATGAGCTGGTGACCTGGGAGCTGGCAGCCGCCAGGGCAGAGGCCGAGGAAGCGCGCAGTCGGCTGGAAGAAGCCCGGCGTCGGCTGCGTGAGGCCAGGTCTGTTGGTGCCGGCCGCAACATTGCAGCGACTGAAGTCAGTGCCCGGGAAAGTGAAGTGGCCGCAAGCGAAGCTGCCCTGGCTCGCCTCGAAGCCGCGCGCCAACAGGTAGAAGTCGAGGTCAGTCGTCACCGCGTGACAGCCCCCTTCGATGGCGTGGTCAGCCAGCGCTCCCGGGATCTCGGTGAATGGGTAACCCCGGGTGACGAACTGCTGACACTGGTGGATACCGACAATCTGCGCCTGGATCTCCAGGTCCCCCAGTCCTTCTACAAACGCATCGACGAGAACAGTCGGCTGCTGGTGCAGGACGGGCAGGAACTGAGCCGGGCCACCATCGATGTCCTGGTGCCGGTCAACGACCCCCAGTCCAGAACCTTTCTCCTGCGTGCCATCAAGCCGGAGTCTGTGAAGCTGCTACCGGGTATGTCTGCACAGGCGGTCTTGAGGGTCACGACCGGTGAACGGGGCCTGACGGTCTCGCGGGACGCCATCAACCGCTATCCCGAAGGCCGAACCACCGTATGGATCGCCGAACCGGCGGATGAGAAAACCTGGACCGTGAACGAAAAGCGGGTACGTCTTGGTACCGGCTTTGAGGGCCGGGTAGAAGTGACCAGCGGTCTCGAAGCGGGACAGAAGGTGGTGGTTCGGGGCAACGAATCCCTGAGCGAGGGCATCAGCGTACGCATTGCCGAACGGGAGAGCCGCTGATGTTTGCCGGCATTATCCGCCACGGCACATTGGTCGCTGTGATTGCATTGATTGTGGCCATCCTTGGGGCCGCCGCAGCACTGCGAATTCCGGTCCAGATGATTCCGGATCTGGAAGTGCGCACGGTCACTGTGGAAACCAGCTGGCCGGGCGCGACGCCCCAGGACATCGAGAAGGACATTCTGATCGAGCAGGAACGTTTCCTGCGCAATGTCCCGAACCTGAGCCGGATGACTTCCACCGCTTCCAGCGGCGCAGCCGAGATTGAGCTTGAGTTCCCGTTCGGGGTCGATATCACCGAAACGCTGATCCAGATTAACAATGCCTTGAGCCAGGTACCGGATTACCCGAGCAACGTCGATGAGCCACGCATTGTCGCAGCGTCTTTCTCGTCGAATGCGTTCATGTATTTCCGTATCGCCACCCTGGAGGGCAACCCCCGGGAGCTGGATATCGAGCTGATGCGTGATTTCATCGAGGACCGCGTGCGGCCCAGGATGGAGAGCGTGCCCGGGGTTTCCGAAGTCACAGTGGGCGGGGGTGCAGACCGGCAGATGCAGATCATCGTGGACGAAGCTGCCCTGGCTCAGCGGGGCCTGAGTCTGCTGGATGTGCGCGATGCCATTGTCAGTCGCAACCAGGACATTTCCGGTGGTGAGATCGATGCCGGCAAGCGACGGTATCTGCTACGCACGGTAGGTCGTTTCGACGATGTAGAATCGCTGGAGCAACTGGTGGTTCGCCGGCAGGGCGACAGTGTGGTGCGCCTTGGTGAGGTTGCCCGGGTGCAACAGGGCCACTCACGCATCCGGGAATTGTCCGTTGTGAATGGGCAGCGGGTGATTGGTCTGCAGGTTCGTCGTGAGAGTGGATCCAACGTCATCGATATCAAGCACGCGATGATGGACGAGGTGGCCGCCATAAACCGTGAGGTGCTGGAACCGGCGGGTTTGAGGCTGGGCCTGACCGCAGACGATGCCCGGTACGTGGAAGCCTCGGTGGCCAACGTCTGGACCAACCTGGGTATCGGTGCCGCGTTTGCAACCCTGGTGATGTACCTCTTCCTGAGATCAGGCCGGGCCACTTTCGCCGGAGTGGTGGGCATTCCCCTGTGTGCCATTGCGGCGTTTATCGGCTTACTGATCACCGGCCGCACCATCAACGTGATTTCCCTCGCCGGTATTGCCTTTGCCATCGGCATGACGGTGGACAACAGTATCGTGGTGCTGGAGAACATCGAGCGACACCGGCGTTTGGGGCTCGACCGTTTCGAATCGGCCCTCAAGGGCGTGCGGGAAGTCTGGCCGGCGGTGCTGGCGTCCACCACCACAACCATTCTCGTGTTCCTGCCGATCCTCTTCATCGAGGAAGAGGCTGGCCAGCTGTATTCGGACGTGGCGATCGCGATCTCCGCTGCCATTCTGGCTTCCATGCTGGTGGCCATCACCATCATACCCACGCTCTGTGCCCGGCTGGATTTCGGCCGCCGAGGCGTCACCACCGATGAATATGGCAACGAAACCTCGGGGCGCTGGAGCGGGGCCGCCATGGGGGCGGTGCGATGGCTTGTAAATGGCACTGTGCGCCGGGTTCTGGTGATGGTCGCAACCGTCGGCTTGAGCCTCTGGGTGATCTTCGTGCTGACCCCGCCCGCGGAATACCTGCCGGAGGGCGAGGAACCCAAGACCTTTGCGGCCATGTCCGCGCCGCCGGGCTACAACCTGCAGGAGATGGAAGCCATTGCCCGACAGGTGGAAGATTACTTCCTGCCCCACGTGAATGCGGATGACGATGCCTATGCGGCTGGCGAAACCCGCGTGCCGCCCATGGCCTATCTCAATATGCAGGTAACGCCAACCCGGATCCGGATCATTGCCGAGACCCTGAACCCGAGGCACATCGAAGCCCTGATGGACGAGATCACCCGGTTCTACGAACAGTTCCCGGGCATGCGCGCCTTCGCGGCCAAAGGCTCCATCATCTCC
>JAWWAT010000519.1:0-2827 GCA_033721635.1 Marinobacter sp.
TGGCGGCGGTAGTCGGGGTCTGTCCAGCACACGGGAAGCGCTTCGCCGGAGGGAAAAGCCAGTTCGGATTTTGCATAAGATTCAGGGTCCTGCGCCTCCTCCCCGTAATGGAGGCTGCCGCGCACTTGCTCGATGTGGGGGTCAAACAATGCCTGGGTATCCAGTACTTCAATCAGGTGCCCGGTTGCTTTTTCAGCGACAAACATAGCGGCCTCCGTGGGACAGAATTTATCCCTTAAACTTAGCAGAGACCAGGAGATCCAGACAGAAGCCCCCGATTAATAGGGATCGCCACGGAGCCACAGCCCTGCTCTGGAAAATTCGGAATCTGAGACATTTCGCTACATTAAATGTCGGTTTTCGGGTTTTCTGGGCGGAAAAGGTTGTTAAGCTGAACTTTACGATAAAAAGAAAAGCCTGATGGCGATGTAACGGGGTTTACTGTTGGTGATCCTCAGCAATGCTCTGCGTATCCTTGTTCTGCTCCTGGTCTCGTGCGCGTTCCCGCTTGCCCACGCGGATGCCGGCCCGGTTTCGCTCGTCCCTGACGAACCGATTGAAAGCCATTTCCAATACTGGGAAGACACCGGTGCCGACGCAACACTGGCCCAGGTTCGCGCCCTGCCCGACTCCGCCTGGCAAATCAGACCCTCCGGCAAGGCCACCTTCGGGATCACCGATGCCGCCTACTGGTTGCGGGTTCAGGTGCGAAACCAGACCGACCATGAGCAACTGCTGATCGCCGAGCTGGCCTACTCCCAGCTCGATGACGTGGTGTTCCATGAACTCGCCGGAGGCAGCCTGGTTCGCGAATTCCGCACCGGGGACACCCGGCCGTTTTACCCGAGGGATGTGGACCATCCCAATATGCTGTTCCGATTCCAGGTGGCCCCGGATAGTCTGAAGACGCTTTACATCCGGGTTGCCACTCAGGGCACGATGGTGGTGCCGCTGCAGATATGGCAACAGAATGATTTTTACGAGGCCGCCGCCAACGAGCAGAAACTGCACTTCTTTTACTACGGGAGCCTGGCGGTCATCATCCTGATCAACCTGGCGGTGTTCCTGACCCTGCGCGAGAAGCTGTACCTCTACTACGCCCTGGCCATATCGGGGTATTTTCTGTTCTTCGCAACCGTTCGGGGCTACACCCTCCAGCATCTCTATCCAGGGTCGCCGTTCCTCCATGCCCAAGTGCTGATGCTCTCGATTCCATTCCTGGCGATGTTTTCCATCCTGTTTTGCATGGAGTTCCTGAAGGTTCGCTCACACAGTCCGCGGCTCTACCGCGCCCTGCAGGCCATGCTGGCATTCGAAGTACTGTATTTCCTGGGCGCTCCGTTCCTGAGCTACGACACCGGCATCCGGGTGGCGGCAATCTCCGCGTTCGGATTCTTTTCGCTGCTCCTGGTGGCAGGCCCGGTTTCCTGGGCTGCCGGTGTTCGCGCCGGGGTATTCTTCACCATCGCCTGGACCCCGCTCACGGTGGGGGTATGTGCAACCGCAGGCCGGGCGCTCGGTCTGTTGCCGGAGAACTTCTTTACCGAATACGCCATGCAGATTGGCTCCGGGCTCGAAGCGTTCATCCTTACGCTCGCCCTTGCCGACCGGCTGTATCGGGAGCGCGAGCAGAAAATCCGGGCCCAGGCCGACATTCTTCTGCAACAGAAGGCCCGCAACGAAGCCCAGGACCAACTGAACGAAGCGCTGACCCACGACCCGGTCACCGGCCTGCCCAACCGTAACCGGTTCGAGTGGATGGTGGATGAACAATTGAAGCAGGATCCGAACGGACGCTATATGGTGGGCGTGGCTCGGGTAACGAGACTGAAGGAGGTCAACCGCACCCTGGGCCTTGAACGAAGTGAGCGCTTGCTGAAACGTATGGCCCAGCAAATGACCGAGTTGGCTCAAAGACTGCCTATGGTTCACGCGACTGTGGATGCCCGCGGATGCGAAGAGCGGGTGTATCAACTGTCCGGAGACAGCTTCGGGGTACTGGTGGACGCCAGCAAGGCCGGGAATAACTTTCAGGTCCTTGATGATGCCCTCAAGCGATTGGCGGAGCCGGTCCTGCTTGACCACCTGGCCATCGAACCCGGTCCCCGCTTTGGAGTTGCGAGCTATCCTGAGCACGGAAAAAAAGCGGCCCTGCTGATCCGAAATGCTCACGTGGGCATGGAAATGGCACCCCACGGCCGCCATGAAAGCGGGGTCTATTCCCGCCGGAACGACATCTACAACGAAAGCCGGCTCACCCTGATGTCTGATCTTCGTGAAGCGCTTCATCGGAATCAGCCGGAACTGCACTATCAGCCCAAAGTCAGTCTGGCCACGGGCCGGGTTGAGGGTGTCGAGGCCCTGATTCGCTGGCACCACCCAGAAAGAGGGTGGGTGCCCCCCGCAGAGTTTGTTCCACTGGCCGAGAAAACCGGCGTAATCAAGCATCTGACCCGTTGGGTTGTCGATCAGGCGCTGAACGATCTTACAAGCCTGCATGCCATCGATCCCACTCTGACGGTATCAGTAAACGTTTCCGCCCGGGACCTGGTTTCCACCGAGCTGAAAGGCCTTTTCGAAACCCGGATGAAACGGTATCAGCTGCATCCAGATCAGGTCATCGTGGAGCTCACCGAAACCGCGGCCATGGACGACCCGGAAAAAGGTCTCAGGGCCCTGGATGAGTTGGCGCAGATTGGCCTGAAAGTTTCGATAGATGATTTCGGTGCCGGCTATTCCTCACTTTCCTACCTGAAGAAATTGCCGGCCAGCGAAATCAAGCTGGACCGGGCCCTGCTCCAGGATATCCATGCCAACGAAAACGCAA
>JAWWAT010000520.1:0-2817 GCA_033721635.1 Marinobacter sp.
AGGGGGGGTCTATTTCCTGTGGGGGTTGAGCCGTCATGGCCGATCCTGAACGCGCCGGGCTGACCGGCACATGGGCCGAGCGTTACGCCCGGCTCCTGGCATCAGCCGGGCTGGACCGGGAGTCCCTCCTCGCCCAGGCACTTCACCCTTCTGCCAACGAACGCCCTGGTCTGTTTTCTCTGGCGCAGTGTCTGGAACAGCCGACACTGCTGACTGGCCAGGTCAACACCGATTACCCGGAAGCTTCCGATTCCCGTGCCATCCGGGCCCGTGTTTCCGTACTTCAGCAGGATCTGGCGTTAAATGTGATTGCCCCACTGACCCTGCGGCTGTTCCGGGATGGCCAGACTCCCCTGCCCGATCCCCAGCGCATTTTTCTCGCTCCTGTGGAGCATGGGGAACCGGTGATGTCTCGCTGGTTCCAGGCCCCGGGTGTGCCTGCTGTCGATGAGGAGAGCTTTGTCCGTTCGGTCGGGAAACTGACACAGGATTGGTACCCGGTGTTCAGGCAGCGGCTGGGGGTGAGCCCCGGAGCCTACTGGAGCAGCATCGGGCTTGGGTTGGGGGCGCCGTTTTCGGCGGTATGGAACCTGGCAGAGCCTGCTGAAACCTGTGCTCTGGCCCAGCGCTGGCTGGGAGAGTTTCGCAATGACGCCAACCAGTTTATCGACTGGATTCCGGCGGTGTTTGGCGGGCAGACCACGGCAATCCCACAGCGGAAGGGATGTTGCCTGAAGTATCTGTTACCCGAGGGTGGTTATTGCGGCACCTGTGGCATCTATCGCAAGGAGCGACTGGCAGCCCTCAGCCAGCGATCAGACCCCGATAGCCGAGCCCAGAGCCAGGCCAATGGCAACCACGCCGATGACCATACCAGCACCTGCGGCCAGCTTTAATCCTTCAAGCATTTCCTGTTCGGGCGTCATTCCTTTTCCTCCCTTTTGTCATCAATGAGGGCGGGAGTGATTTCCCGCCCTCTTTTCACCTCCGGATCAGTAGACCCAGGAGACTGTCAGGCTGGCGTTCGCCGGGTCGCCATAGAAACCCTGGGCCTGATCTCCAAACTTTTTCAGGCTTTCAATGTACTTTTCGTCGGTAACATTGTTCACATTCAGGGTGGCATTCCAGTTGCGAGCAAAATCGTAGCTGGCCATCAGGTCAACCACAGCGTAGCTATTCTGCTTTGTCTCGTAGCTGGTTGCAGTGTCTGCATCCGGACGATAAATCTGTTCCTGGCTAATCCCGGACTGCCAGCGGATTTTACTTCCGACCTCAAGGCCCTCAACGCCAGGCACTTTCCAGGTTCCCCGTAGTTGCGCGAGGTGCTCCGGCACAAAGGACTTGGCAGAGTTGCCGTCGGCATCTTCTATATTCACGTAGGTATAGCCAGCGAACAGCTGGATGCGGTCGGTAACCTCCCCAACAAATTCAAGTTCGACCCCCTCGCTCTGGAGACCGTCGATGCCACGGTAGTAAGAGTCTGCCGTGCCCGGGAATGTTCCGGAAGCCTCTGCGACGTTCTGCTGTTCAGTCTGGAACAGGGCGATGGTCGTATTCACACGGTCATTCACGAACTCGCTCTTCAGCCCCAGCTCGTAGTTCACGCCATCGATCGGGTCCAGGCGGTCACGATTGATGTCCACTTCGGTTTGCGGCGTGAAGATTTCTGTGTAACTGGCGTAGACCGAATGGTCGTCGTTCAGATCGTAGATCAACCCGGCATAGGGTGTTTCAACCGCATCGTAACTGGTGGTTTTTTCTGCGCCGTAGCTAGTGCCTTTACTGTCGAGCCAGGTCAGACGAACACCGGTAATGGCTGTCAGGTTGTCGGTCAGGGTCCAGCGGGCAGCGGCGTAAGTTGCGGTTTCACGATCCGTCCAATCTGATCCGCCAACACCGTTATCATAAGGGGGCCGGGGATAGTTACCATCCCACTCGTTCAGAGGTGGCAGCGCGTTACCAATACCCTGACCATAGCGGGACTCGTCCACCGTTTCGGAGCGTGACCAGGAGGCGCCCAACACCAACTCGTGGGTCCGATTTGCCAACTCAAAGGGGCCGGTCGCATAAGTGTCTACCACCAACTGGTCTACGTTGAGGTCGTACTGACTCGGGTAGGCCAGCAGCCCTTCACCGGTTTGCGAATCCGGTGTGCCGTATTGGTAGAACAACTCTGATTCACTGTCATTCTCCAGCCGGAACACGGTGCCCTTGGCCCGCCATCCTCCAGCCAGTTCCTGCTGCAGCTCCACAAAACTGTTGTGCTGGGTGTTGTCCCAATAGGACCAGTCCGAAGCGGTGCTGGTTGAGCGGGCAAAGTCTGTGGCAGTGCCATCGGTGTAGAACAGCGGCAACGCGCCCCAAAGCGGGCTGTCGGTGTCGGAGGTCTGGATGGAGTGGCCCAGCGTCAGCAGCGTGGTGTCCGTGAGGTCTGCTTCAAGCACACCGTAGAACATCTGCTTTTCGTTGCTGTAGCGGTCCAGGTAGGAATCCTTGTCTTCGTAACCGGCGACCACGCGGCCACGTACCGCGCCGGATTCGGAAACTGCCCCGGATACATCTCCGACAATACGCTTCTTGTCCCAGGAACCACCGGTAACCGCCACTGACGCATTGGTATCTGCGGTCGGGCGTTTGCGGATGAAGTTAACGGTTGCCGAGGGGTTACCGGAGCCCGTCATCAGGCCATTCGCCCCGCGCACTACTTCAACCCTGTCAAAGAAAGCTGTATCCAGTTCGCCCTGTACATTGTCATATACCGCGGGCAGGCCCACGCCATCGTACTGGAAGTTGTTGATATCAAAACCGCGGGAGGTG
>JAWWAT010000521.1:0-2805 GCA_033721635.1 Marinobacter sp.
ACCGCTTCCACAATCACCGCCGCCGGCAGCTCAAAACCGGAGGAGCCATCGCTCAGCAGCTTATCCATGATCGCCAGGGTATCGACATCGTCGCCCAGGTAGCCGTCGTAGAACATGAAATCGACATTACCCAGCGGCGTGCCAACACCGCCCCGGTGGTGCTTGTTACCGGTGGTGGCAACGGCACCCATCGTCACGCCGTGGAAACCATTGGTAAACGAAATGATGCCACTGCGGCCTTTCACCTTACGGGCCAGTTTCAGGGCCGCTTCCACACAGTTGGTGCCGGTGGGGCCGGTAAACTGCATTTTGTAGTCCAGACCACGGGGGTCCAGGATGTGTTTCTTGTAGGCTTCCATGAAGTCGTGCTTGGCCGTGGTAAACATGTCCAGGCCCTGGCTCACGCCATCTGCCTCGATGTATTCGAGCAGTGCTTTCTTCAGGGTATCGTTGTTGTGGCCGTAGTTCAGGGACCCCGCGCCAGCGAGAAAATCGAGGTATTCCTTGCCATCTTCGGTGTACAGGTGCGCGTTTTTGGCGCGGTTGAAGATCACCGGAAACGCGCGGCTATATACACGTACTTCGGATTCGGTCGACTTGAAAATTTCCATCGTCTTGCCTCTTAGCATGTCAGGTTCGAGGTAGATGCGCGGCGGCTTAGCAATACTTACGGATGCGTTCGTAAAAGGCCCACCGTGCGTTGATTAAAGCCTTGTGACAGACCTACCTCAGTGGTCCGCCGGCTAATTCAAATCACAGCATTACAGTCGTTCACAGCCCCGCAATCAGCGAGCGGGGCCGATCCTGGACCGCGGCCCTCAGGCTGGTTTCGTGAAAGGCCCGATGCGCAGCAGAAACTCGGAATCATGCTGCCCGCCGAAATGGGTCTCTTTCTCGAAATGCTCGTGGTAGGTGAGCTCGGCTCCCATATCACGGGCGAATGAACGGAACAGCGCCCATGAGGCCTCGTTGTCTTCGGTGATGGTCGTCTCCATATGGGTGACGTTCTTGCATGCATCACGGCCAACGATTTCTTTCAGCATCCGCTTGGCGAGGCCCTGTCCACGACCTTTTTCGTGAACCGCCACCTGCCAGACAAACACGGTTTCGGGCTGTTGGGGAGGGATGTATCCGGAGATAAAGCCGACCAGATCGCCTTCCTTCTCCGCGGCCACGCCGGTTTCGGCAAAGTGGCTGCACTGCAACAGGTTGCAGTAAATCGAGTTGGGGTCCAGCGGCGGGCACTCTGCCACCAGCTGGTGGAGCCTGAAGCCATCATCCTTCACGGGTGTGCGAAGCGTGATGGCGGTGGTATTCGATCCTTCTGATGTCATAGCGTGATCAGTTCGTGGCAAAAAGTTAGTGTTGAATTATATAGACCACAAAATATATTTCAAGTACAGCTCAAAACCCGCCCGCTGCAAGGCCCCAGCTCATTGTTTCAGAATAGACCGGATTGAAGCATTCGCCAGTGACAAAATGGTTAAATTAGTGAAGGGAAAATCACATCGTCGGCACTCAGTGAGGTGCCAGTCAGAATCCGGTTCCGATAGGACACAGCGGCGGGCGAGCCGGCCGGCCATAACCGGTCAAACTCCGGCAACCAGGCATCAAGGGAATAGGAGACCGGCAGCAGGGACACATGCAGACCCTGCCGCTCAATGCCGGCAACAGGCTCAATGAAGGGGCTGGAGAGTCCAACTCGGGTGATCAGCCCGCGCGGATCAGACTGCAGGTTGCCCATGCCCGCAGATCCGTTGTTCACCACTACCCGGCCGTGCTCACCCACCAACCCCGACCAGAGCACCGGCAGGCAAGTGTGGGTAGAAGCAATCACATCGGCCCCCGAGGCCAGGAACCACTCCGAAAGCTTGCCATCGTTCCCCTCGGTAAAGGATTCGTGAGCCAGGCCCCAACCGGCCAGGGAGTCCAGATCTCCGTGCACCACCAAAACCTTTAGGCCTCCAAAGATCAAACAGCGATACCTTGGCAACAATGACAATCGCCGCTGGATATCCGGATGCTCCACGGCAATACCCTGAAGCCGCTCCATGATCCGGTTGGACCGTTCCACCACGCCCTGATCGACAAATTCCGGATAGGCGCAGCCACAGCCGGCACCGGCGCTGGGGTTCGCCAGTTCGTAATCCACATTCCCAAGGGAAACCGTGTGATCGAGCACCCGATTATTGATGGTCCGGAACAGGCTGTCGCTGGCGTTGAACCAGTTGAAGTCACCATTGAACACCAGCCTCACCCGGTGCCCCTGACGCTCCTCCGCCAGCGCCATCTGCTCGATTTCATCCAGAGCCCAGGGATTGCCGTACAGCCCGCCGATGATATAGAGCACGTCCTCGGAGACCGTGCGCGGCTCCCGACACAGATCTTCGGCAGAATAGCGGTACGCCAGTGGACAACTGCGGCCCTCACTCATAATCTCAGGCCTCACCCGCTGCCAGCGAGCGCCCGGCAAGCCTTCGGAGCAACAGAGGCGCAAAGAAGCCGACCGTACAGATCAGAAAGCCATAGGCGTTCACGCCCAGCAACATGGCGTACTTGCCATCGCCAATGGCCCAGCTGGACGGAATCAGCCCAACCGCCAGCAACACGCCGAGGCCCAGACCGGTCCAGAAACTCAGATGGAAACTCCAGGGCGACCACTTGGTGAAACCGTAAAACAGGAACACCGGCGCCAGCCCCATGACCATCGTCCCGGAGATAGTGGTGGCCTTGAGGATATCGGTACCGGCAAACATCGGCAGGTTACCCAGGAACGCAAAGATCACCATCACCACGGCCCCCACC
>JAWWAT010000522.1:0-2795 GCA_033721635.1 Marinobacter sp.
CACTCCCATATCCGGGGATCATCCGGTTCACGCTGACCGAAAATCCGTGTTCGACGGCGAGTTGTCTCTGGCCAGTCTGTGCGAGAAGCATGGGTTGGCAATTCCGCTGGACAGGTTGGCTTACCTTGGCCACTGGATCACACCGCCCGGGCCGCCACGGCGTTTCGATACGCGGTTTTTCGTGACGCCCGCGCCTGAAGGTCAGCTGGCCGGTCATGACGGGGTGGAGACCATTGATCATGTCTGGATCCGCCCGGAGCAGGCCCTTGATGACCATCGACAGGGCCAGCGGTTGCTTGGGTTGCCGACGATCCGGACGTTACGGGTGCTCAATGGGTTTGAGAACACTGATGCACTGATGCGTTATGCCCACGCCAATCCCCCAGAGCCTTATCCGAATCAGCCCTGGCCGGCGGTAAAAAAGGGCAAGGCGGTGACGCTGGAACCCGGAGCGCCGGCTTATGATGAGGCGGCGAAGCTGGATCCGGAGGGTGAAGGCTCTACCCAGGCGGAAATTATTCCCGGCGAAGCCGTTGAAGTTGCGGCCCGGGTTACCCGGCTGACGGCGCCCAATCCGGGCATGATGACCGGGCCGGGCACCAATACCTACATCCTGGGCCATGAGCGGTTCACGGTGATTGACCCCGGCCCCGCCAACGAGTCTCATATCGAGCGGATTCTGGAGGTAACCGGTGGGGTGATTGATCAGGTTCTGGTGACCCACACGCACCAGGACCATTCGCCAGCGGTGGCCGCCCTGAAAGAGCGCACCGGTTGCCGGGTGTTTGGTTGGCCAGCGCCCCCGGGTGCCGGACAGGATCAGACGTTCCGCGCCGACGATGAACCGGAGCACGGCGATCTGATTGTGACCGAAGCCGGGATTCTTAAGGTGCTGCACACCCCGGGCCATGCCTCGAACCATCTGTGTTTTCTGCTGACCGACCAGAAGCTGTTGTTTTCCGGTGACCACATCATGCAGGGCTCAACGGTGGTCATTAATCCGCCGGACGGCGACATGAAGGCGTACATCGAGTCACTTTACGAGCTGCTGGCCGAGTCCGTTCGTTACATTGCGCCGGCCCACGGGTTTCTTATGGGGCATCCCGAAGCGGTGATCGATTTCCTGATCACCCACCGCCTGTCCCGTGAGCACAAGGTGGCCCGTGCGCTGGAGGCCCTGGCTCCGGTGGATCTGAAAGCCCTCACGGCAAAAGCCTATGATGATGTTCCGGGCGCCATTCACGGCCTTGCGGCACGGTCCGCCCTGGCACATTTGCTGAAACTGGAGGCCGAGCACAGGGCCTTCCGGAAGAACGATCTCTGGCATGCCGTTCACGACAGCTAACGCGGGAGTAACGAACGCACACTGGATTTCGCAAAACACCCGTACTGTTCATCACGTTTCCGGCGTATAAAAAGATTCGTTATAACTTGCCCGGATTTCATGAAAGTGGCATTAAACCTTTGTCACAGCAGTATTCATGAGCGCCAGAGGCACTCTATCCTTGAGCGCAAACTGACGAACCGTGAGGAAATATGCTGTTTGAGCGGCTGCAAAAACCGTCACCCCGGCTCCTGCTGATTGGCCTGGTCATACCCTGGCTGTCGGCATCGGTCCTGGCCAAAACCGATTCGGCAAATGCCGGCAAGGAATCCGAAGTGCTGATTGCGGAATTGGCCGAAGACGAGAGCGTCGAGGACGTTGAACAGTCGGCCCCTCTGCAGACCAAAGCGAAGGAGAACAAATCCCGAGGCCCGGAAGCCCCAGGGGGCGGTGCCGGGATCGACACACCCTCCGCGGGTTCCCGCAAGATAGCGCCGAATATCGATCTGAAGCAGGTTGCGCCGCCACCGGAAGCGCAGGTTTCCGTATCCGCTGATGCAGATGCCGCAGAATCCGAGGTCATGGCCGAAGAAACGGTGGCCGAGCCGGAGCCCGAGGTTCGCGAAGGCGAGGTGTTCACGCTGCTGGACACTGATGTCCTCCCCGGTACGTCTACCCGTCTGGCCTGGACCCCCGGCATCCAGATTGCCGGGCTGTCCCAGCCAACCCCGGTTCTGGTGGTCAACGGTATCAACGCCGGCCCAACGCTGTGCCTAACCGGGGCTGTTCACGGGGATGAGTTGAACGGCATCGAGATCATCCGCCAGACCATGTACGACCTGAACCCGGAGAAACTCTCTGGCACGGTTGTGGGCGTGCCGATTGTGAACCTGCCGGGATTCCAGCAGGGCAGCCGGTATCTGCCCGATCGTCGCGATCTCAACCGGCATTTCCCGGGCAGTCCTGATGGCAGCCTGGCCGACCGGATTGCCCATTCGCTGTTCGAGAACGTGATTCGCAAGTGCGACATGCTGGTGGACATCCACACCGGCTCTTTGAAGCGCACCAACCTTCCGCAACTTCGCGCCGACATGAATAACCCCGACGTAGCGGAATTCACCCGGGGCTTTGATCGCATGGCGGTGGTGCACAGCTCAGGTTCCGCAGGCATGCTGCGCACGGCGGCTGTGGAAGCCGGGATCCGCACCGTCACGCTGGAGGCGGGCGAATCCCATCGCATCCAGCAACACCAGATCAGCGCCGGCGTGAATAGCCTCACCAGTCTGATGGAGCGTCAGGGCATGATCTCACGAATGTTTGTCTGGGGTGATCCTGAGCCGGTGTACTACGACTCCGACTGGATCCGCGCGGATCACGGCGGGATCCTGTTCAGCGAAATTGAGTTGGGGGCAAACGTTTCGGAGGGGGAGATTCTCGGATACGTCTCGGACCCGATCACCAATGCCCAGCA
>JAWWAT010000523.1:0-2787 GCA_033721635.1 Marinobacter sp.
AATTATACGAAAAAGCCCCGCAGTGCGGGGCAACCAGAGGCAATCGATACACCGGTCTTATGATTTGCCGGCTGTTGGCGGTGGCGCCAACGGTTCTTTGGGCATTTTTCGGTTCAGTGGGTAAAACAGCTGTGGCGAGGCCAGCTCCGGGAGGTCTGTTCGCTCCTCATTGGCAGCCCACTCCACTCGTTCGGCAGACCGGATCGCGTAGTGCATCCAGGCCAGGGCAGCTGCAACGATCACAAACATCAGCATAAAGCAGCTCTGCCAGATGCCCGTAAGGTCGTTCAATACGCCGAAGGTCAGTGGCAGGATAAATCCGCCAAGCCCGCCAATCATGCCAACCACACCGCCTACGGCGCCGACATGCTTGGGGTAGTAGACCGGAATGTGTTTGTACACGGCCGCCTTGCCCAGGGACATGAAGAATCCGAGGATAAAGATCAGGGTCACGAACATGGGCAGGTTCACCGCCAGGGTAAAGCGGATGTCGCCAGTAATACCCTGGACCACGTAATCGGTGGGCGGATAGCTCAGTAAAAACGTGCATAGAACCGAGGCGCCGAAGGTCCAGTACATTACCCGGCGGGCGCCGAAACGGTCTGACATCCACCCGCCGAGAATCCGGAACAGGGAAGCAGGGATGGTGTAGAGCGCGGCAATGATGCCGGCGGTTTTGATGTCCAGGCCATAAACGCCAATCAGGAAGTGCGGCAGCCAGAGTGCCAGAGCTACAAAAGCACCGAACACGAAGAAGTAGTAAAGGGCAAAACGCCAGACCCTCAGCTCTCGCAGAGGCTCCATCTGCTCCAGAAAGGACTTGGACTTGCTGCCAGCCCGTTCTGCCGCCAGGGGATCTTCTTTGGCCAACAGGATGAAAACGACCCCCATGATCGCCAGCACCGTGGCATAGATCTGCGCCGTGCTCTCCCAACCGAACGCTACCAGCAGGAACGGGGCCCCGAAGTTGGTCACCGCCGCGCCCACGTTGCCCGCGCCGAAAATGCCCAGGGCTGTGCCCTGACGCTCCGATTCAAACCAGGCTGCTGTGTAGGCCACCCCTACGATAAAGGAACCACCTGCCAGGCCAACGCCCAGAGCGCCTACCAACAGCATGAGGTAAGTGGTTGCGAAGGTGAGCAGATACACGCAGGCCGCGGTGGTAAGCATCAGAATGCCGAATACCCAGCGGCCGCCGTACCGGTCTGTCCATACACCCAGGAAAAGGCGACTTATCGAGCCTGTAAGAATCGGGGTGGCCATCAACAGACCCAACTGGGTATCCGATAGCCCGAGATCTTCGCTGATGCGAATCCCGATGATGGAGAAAATGGTCCACACCGCAAAGCAAAGGGTGAAGGCGAAAGTGGATAAACCCAGCGCTCGATATTGCTCGGGTTTCGACGGGCTAATGGCCATGTTTCCCCTCCTTTCAAATATCCATCGAGTGCTGTCTGAAAGCACCTCTTAAACCATACCAAAAACAGGGTTTTTCCATGCGGGGCATTGGAGGTACCTCCTGCTGGGTGCAGTGGTGGTAGGCGATTGAGGGTTTTTGCTGCAGGAGGGATAGCTTCTTGATTTCTCTCGTGGGGTACGCGCTGTCAGCGTTGATTTACGTCAAGTATGGGGAGCACCGGAGTGTGGGCTAATGCCAACAGATATCAATGAATGTCCCTTGAAATGCCCTATGAAAGGGCGCCGAAAATGCCTTCGGGAGAACCCAGAAATGAAAATCATGATTGCCTATGACGGCTCGCGAAATGCCAGGTTGGCACTGGCTCAGACCATCACCATGTTTCGCGACCTTAACCCTGTGATCACCCTGGTTGCAGTTGCCGAGAATCCGCGGGACATCACCTCCGGAAACGAAGACCTGTTCCAGGAAGAGTTGAGCGATCTGAAAACGCACATCGCCGAGGCCATGGAGGTGTGTGAGAAGGAGCAGGTCTCCGCGGAAAACCTGATTCTGGAAGGCGATGCCCGAAAGATGCTGCTGTTCGCCGCGGAAAAGAAGGTCCACCCGGACATGCTGGTTATCGCACGCCACAGCCACGAACCGGACGGTGGCTTCATTGCCCGCTCACTGACCTATTTCGTGGACGAACTGGATTACATGACCTTCGGCAGTGTGAGTTCCTTCCTCGCCCGCCGCATCCAATGCCCGCTTCTTATTCTGCCCAGCCGTTGAGTCTGGCCAGCAACCGTTTCTGTATCTGAAAGCCGAGGGAGGCTGACATGAAAGTCGCAGACGTTTTCCGCGTCAAGAATCCGGAAGTCAGGGCACTGCACCTGACCTGGATCGCATTTTTTATAACCTTCTACGTGTGGTTCAACATGGCGCCGCTGGCATCGAGCATGCTCAAGAGCGTCAACTGGCTGACCGCCGATGACCTACGCCTTTTTGCCATCTGCAACGTGGCACTGACCATTCCAGCCCGGATCATCGTGGGCATGGCCCTGGACCGGTTTGGTCCCCGTCGTGTGTTCTCCGTTCTGATGGTCCTGATGTCCATCCCGGCCCTGGTGTTCGCCTTCGGTAACACCATGACGCAACTGCTGGTGAGTCGACTGGTGCTCAGCTCCATCGGTGCCAGCTTCGTGGTGGGTATCCATATGACCGCCATGTGGTTCAAGCCCAAGGACATCGGCTTTGCCGAGGGCTTCTACGCCGGCTGGGGCAACTTCGGTTCCGCCGCCGCGGCGATCAGCCTGCCCACCATCGCCCTGCACATGTACGGTGGTGAGGACGGCTGGCGCTGGGCCATTGCCCAGAGCGCCATTGTC
>JAWWAT010000524.1:0-2782 GCA_033721635.1 Marinobacter sp.
AACGATTCAGTCCAGCGGGGTGTGTTGCATTATCGGCCCCACCGAGCAGGCCATCAGAATGGCCGAGCTGGTACAGGACGAACTGGGCGTTACCTGTATCGTCAATGATGCGGGGCCGATACAGCTGCCCTCCGCCGGTTACGACTTTGCCAGGGGTCGGTTGACGGGCGCCTATGGCGCACTGGGCAATTTCAAACTGGAGTTTGCCCAGCTTCAGGCCCTGAATCCCTCGGGCCGTGGCGCGCTCGGGTATGGCGAGGTCAAAGCTACCGCCCATAGTGAGTGCGATGTGTTTATCGATTTGCGTGGCGGTGCGCCAGCGTTTCCCCACCATGAAAAACGCAACGGTTACTTCTGGGCGGATCCGGCCAAAACCGGCGAACTGGAGCGCATCGCCCTGACGGCCAGGGACCGGGTCGGTGAATTTGAGAAAACCGTGTATTTCAACCTGGAAACCTCCCTGTGTGCCCACTCCCGGGCGAATCAGCCCGGTTGCACCCGCTGTCTGGATGTTTGCAGCACCGAGGCGATTTTCTCTTTCGGGGAGCATGTGCAGATCGATTCGGATATATGCGCTGGCTGCGGGACCTGTGCGGCGGTTTGTCCTACCTCCGCCATCACCATGAACGAAACCCCCTTCGAGGCTCTGACCCAGGCCATGGACGTTATGGCCCGGGTGTATCGCGGACATACCGGGGAATCCCCGCGCCTGGTTATTCATACCCTCGGCCCTGGTGCTGACGCCATTGCTTACCTGGCACGGTACCACGATGGATTGGCGGACGACCTGCTTCCGCTGGGGCTGGAGCAAGTCGACCGTATCGGCCACGCCGAGATTATGGCCGCCTTCGGCGCGGGTTATGCCGAAGTCCTGCTCCTGGCGGACAGCGAGCTGGATCGCCGGGCAGTTGCTGCGGAAGTTGAACTCGCACAGGCCATGTTGAAAGGTACCAAAAACTCTCCCAGTCGGGTCCGGGTAATCGCAGCCGAAGAGCTTGGCGAGGCCGGAGACAACGCCGGGCGAGTGAGCGAACCGGTTCTGCTGGTCGGCGGCCGCCGTGACATCACGCGGGTCACCGTCGCTGCCATGGCGGACAGGATTGAAGCGCCGATCCCCCTGCCAGCGGGCGCACCCTACGGCGCAATCGAGATCAACTCCGACAAATGCACGCTCTGTCTGGCCTGCGTATCGCTGTGTCCCACCGGTGCCCTTGGCGATCACCCGGACCGGCCGGAGGTTCAGTTCACGGAAAACGCCTGCGTTCAATGCGGCGTCTGCGAGAGCACCTGTCCGGAGACGGCTATCACCCTGATACCCCAGTTGGATGTGTCGAAAGATGCCCTGAGTCCGCGGGCACTGCATGGGGAGGAGCCGTTCGAATGCATCAAGTGTGGCAGGCCCTTTGGCGTCGCCAGCACCATTAACCGCATTGTTGAAAAACTGGAAAACAAACACTGGATGTACAGCAAGTCTGACAATGTTCAGCTCATCAAGATGTGTGACGACTGTCGCGTCAATGCTCAGTTCCACGGGGATACTGCGCCTATGGCCGGAGGCGAGCGTCCCCGGGTTCGCACCAGTGACGACTACCTCGACAGCTGAAAAATCAAACAGGACTCAATATGGTTCAGTACACCGAAGTGGGAAAATCCAACCTGATCGGTACCGACGCGCCCCGGCCGCAGGACAAAAATCCGAAGGGCATTGATCGCATCATCGCCATTGCCTCGGGCAAGGGCGGTGTAGGCAAGTCAACAGTGGCCTCCAATCTGGCGGTAGCGCTGGCCTCGAAAGGTCTCAAGGTGGGCCTGCTGGATGCCGACGTCTATGGGCCAAGCCAGCCCCGCATGCTAGGGGTTTCCGGCCGACCGTCCAGCCCCGACGGGCATACCATTTTGCCTCTGCGTAATCATGGCGTGACCCTGATGTCCCTGGGCCTGATGGCTCCGGATGGCGAAGCCATTGTCTGGCGCGGTCCCATGCTGATGGGCGCCCTGGAGCAGATGATGAACCAGGTGGACTGGGGCAGGCTGGACGTGCTGCTGGTGGATCTTCCACCGGGTACCGGTGACGTGCAGATGACCCTGAGCCAGAAATTCTTTGTGGCGGGCGCCATAGTGGTCTCCACACCCCAGGACATTGCCCTGATGGACGCCCGCAAGGGTATCGATATGTTCAACCGGATGGATGTGCCACTGTTTGGCATCATAGAGAATATGGCATCTTTCATCTGTGACGGCTGCGGTAAAGAGCACCACCCCTTTGGGTCCGGCGGTGCCCGGGCCGAGGCAGAAAAGCTGGGAGCCCCCTTCCTGGGTGAAATCCCGCTCGATCTGGATATCCGGATTGGTTCCGACGGCGGCGTCCCGATTGTGGTGTCGAAGCCGGATAGCCCTCAGTCCCGGTCTTTCCAGCGCATCGCCGATGAAATTGTTGCCTCTGACGCATACGCACAGGCCATTCGATGATCGAGTCACCTCAATTTCCTCCGCTACTGTCGGGCCGGGCTGTGCCCAGAAACACGGATCCTTTTGACAAGGCCGTCAGCCAGGCCATCGCCGGGGTCGATTCCGGCACGATTTTCTACTCTGAAGCGGGCGATACCCTGGGGGCGGCCCTGGTGCTGGCGCCGGAAACGCCTCTGGAAGAGGCTATTCAGGCCGTCTATGTGGCCCAGATAGGCCTGGCGGAGAGTCTGGGAGCGCTGGCCCCGCCCGAGGTTCCGGTGCACTTCCAATGGCCCGATCGCATCAAGGTCAATGGTGCGGTCTGCGGCGGTGT
>JAWWAT010000525.1:0-2780 GCA_033721635.1 Marinobacter sp.
CCCGCCATGGCTCATGGTGCTGTGATCCATGCCTTCATGATCCATCCCCTGCTCATCCATATCCTGAGGCGATGACATCCGTTGGAAGTCCGAGGTTTTGCTGGATTCCGAATCGATCAGGAACTGGGCGGATGTGACCACTGTGTCGCCCGGCGTGAGGCCATCGAGTATTTCCGCATGCTTTTCCCCCACGCGCCCAACGCTGACGTTTATCGACTTGAAAGCTCCCTCCTCCAGGGCCAGAACGAGGCGATCACTCTGGCCAGTGCGGATAACCGACTCCCGGGGCACCAGAAACTGCCGTTTTCCCCGCTCACCCTGAACCTCCAGCCGGGCAAACATGCCCGGCATCAGGGCACCATCCTCGTTATCAAACCGCATCCGGACCCGGGCTGTCCGGGTTTTGGGGTTTACTTCCGGATAGACATAATCCACTCGGCCACGCCACTCACGACCGGGCATGTAATCCAGGGTCAACTGCACCCGGTTGCCTGCCTCTACAGCCGAAAGCTGGCTTTCAAACACTTCACCGATCACCCAGACTTCATCGAGCGCAGCGATCGACAGAACCCTGTCTCCCGGTTTGATGAACATACCCTCGCGCACATTCAGGTTCTCAATCACACCCGAGCGGGGCGCGTAAACGGTCATCGTCCTCTGAATGTCCCGGCTCTGGCGTAACCGGCTGATCAGACTGGCCGGCACATTCAGCGCCGCCAGCCGCTCTGTGGCAGCCTCCACCAATTTCTGGTTGCCACGGTTCATCGCCAACAGCAGCTCTTCCTGAGCATTTACCAGGGTCGGGGAATACAAGGTGTACAGGGGCTTTCCCTGTT
The DNA here is from genome assembly GCA_033721635.1 of Marinobacter sp. Taxonomy (GTDB): domain Bacteria; phylum Pseudomonadota; class Gammaproteobacteria; order Pseudomonadales; family Oleiphilaceae; genus Marinobacter. The sequence goes on from JAWWAT010000525.1 coordinate 837, forward strand.
CGACAGGCTCGCCTTCGGCTTTGACAAACAGCGTTTCAATCCAGCCTTCAACCCGGGGATGGACGTGAACCATCTGGTCTTCGTCGTAGGCCACATAGCCCACGGTGGTGATGTTGTTGGGCAGCCGCCCCTGAATCACCGGCTCCGTGCGAACCCCCAGATTATTGACAACCGTCGGTGAGATACGGACTGTGCCCGCCGTATCGTCTGCCTGTCCTCCGCCCTCATACACCGGAATCAGATCCATACCCATGGGTGATTTTCCCGGTTTGTCACTTTTGAAATTGGGGTCCATGGGAGCGACCCAGTACAGCGGCTCTTTTGAATCGGAGCTGGCCTGTTCTGCAGAAGAAAGCGCGTGGGTGTCCGATGCAAACCAATAGGTGGCTACCGCACCGGCGAGACCGCCGAGCAACACAAAGCCCAGAGGGCGAACAAAGTTAGCCATAGTGATCAGTCCTGATAACGGGTCATTGAAAAGGTAGGGATCTCGGAAGTGTCAGCCGTCAGGTAGCGGAAGTTCGCCATATTCCCGGCCCGCTCGGCTTTCATCTGAATCAGTTCCACCTGGGCATTAAGCTCGGCAATTCGCGCTCTCACTGCCTCGGCAAAGTCGCCGTCATCGTTGTTGTAGGCGGTCAGTGCCGCACTCGCCTGCGCTTCCATCTGTGGCAGCAAGGTCTGCTCATAGAGCGCTATGCGCTCATCCAGGCGTTGAAGTCTGGCAACCGCAGCCCGAGCTTTGGCGCGAAACCCGCGGAGCTGCAGAATGCGCTCGGTTTTCGCCGCCTCCAGTCTAGCCGCAGACGCGTTGAGCTTCCGGTCCTGCCGATTGCCGGTGAAAAGAGGCAGATCAAAGCCAATCCCCACGGAAAACAGATCGGCCCGGTCCTCGCCGTTCGGAGCCCGGTCCCGATATCCGTATTGGGCCGATATCGACCATTCCGGTTTGTAGGACTGGCGGGCCAGATCAACGTCAACACTCTGGGCTTCAATCAACTGATCGGTGGCGCGCACGGCAGGATGTCGGGGCAGTGAATCAGTAGCGGTTTCAGCCCAGGCAGAAGGGAGTTCTGCCAGCAGTTCGCGGGGGACATGGTCGGTGACGGCCAGCTGTGCCTGATTCAGGCCAATCCACTCGGCCAACGCTTCCCGATTCGATGCCTGTTGCACATGCAGTGCTGTTAGCCGGTCCTCAAGCCTGGTCAGCTCCAGCGAAGCCCGGATAACATCCTGCTGCCTGGCCCCCATGGAGGCAGAGGTGTAGCCCGCCGCAGCAACATCTTCCAATTGCTCAAACAAGCCTCTGTTGCTTTCAATCAATCGGATACTCTGCTCGGAGCGCCAGACCCCCAGCCAGAGTTGCGTGACGGTTTCCGCCACCTGTGCCCGACGATTCTCGCGCATGAACGGGTGAACCCCGGCCATTTCCTCTTTTCTGGCACTTGCCAGCTGACGGCTGTTGCCACGTGGAATTCGCTGGGTAAGACCGACGGTAGCCTGAGTCATGGCCTCCTGGCCCATATCAAAAGTATCTGTGGGCAGATTCGCGGCACCGATGGTCATTCTCGGATCCGGCAGGGCGCCATCGGCAATCGATTCTTCCAGAAGCGCATCCTGAATCTGGACACTCTGGCGAAGCCAGGGATCGTTCTCGATGGCCGCATCAATCGCGCCGGTTAACTCAAGTCTGGGTGCCGTCCAAGCGGGCAAACTGGGCAAAACCAAAGCACAGAGAAAGGCCGGCTTTATAAGGTGAGGAAGAATGGACAATGTTATATCTCCATTGAAATGTTTCTGAATCGCAATCTTATAGCGCTTATCTGAAACCAAACTGAATTTAATGACTAAATAGTTTAATTTGATTTATGTCAAGACGCTGTTATTCCTGAATAAAATTTCTTTTTTTGAATTTTTTATTTTAATTTCAGGATCAATTCAGAA
>JAWWAT010000526.1:0-2756 GCA_033721635.1 Marinobacter sp.
AGGTGCCGGAGTGTCTGAACCAGCAACCAGGTCGAATCCCGACAGGATCCGGAGCCTTTTTTCAGGGTTTCCTCCGGAGTCTGGACACCCGGCTCCATCCGGATCAGGTAATCGATCCGGTCAGCAACACGCTGGTTCACACCCACCAGGAAATCGACACTGGGCGTTTCCTTGCGGTCTATGGTGGCCATCCACTCACGGAATTCCGGTGTTTCCGGAAGTTTCTGTAAATAGGGTGCCAGCTCTGCCGTCTGCCATTCCTCGTAGTCGAAGGGAATGGTCTCCGCCCGTGGCTCCAGAAAGAAATCGAACGGGTTGATCACGGCCATCTCGGCAACCAGGTCCACCGTGATCTTCAGTTCGTCGGTTTTCTCCGGAAACACCAGACGGGCCAGATAATTGGCCTGAGGGTCCTGTTGCCAGTTGAGGAAGTAACCCTCGGGTTCGACCTTCAGCGAGTAACTCAGGATACGAGTTCGCGCGTGCGGACAGGGGCGCAAACGAACAATCTGCGGCCCCAGCGTGATGGGGCGCTCGTAGCGATAGTGGGTGGTATGACTCAGGGCAACATGAATCGACATGGAACCTATCTCGCAGGCGAATAGAATTGGGAGTTTCAGACTGTCTCGTAGACAGGAAACCAGGTCTCTGCAATATCGTCGTGAAGCTCACCGATCTCTAGCTGCAGATTTTCCAGGAACAGAATAACGTCCTCTTTGCGGATCAGCGCATCCACGTCGCCCTCCCGGGTGTGACGTACCGCCTGCAACGCCGTGCGTAACGGAATCTCGTTCCTGGGCAGGCGACCGAGGGCACCGGCCACCTCGCTGAGGCTGTGCAGCACAGAACGCGGGAAGGGTTCGTTCTGCAGAAGGAAGCGAATCACCAGGGGCCCGCTAACCTTGCGCCGCACGTTGTGACGGTACATCTGGAAGGCACTCTGGTAGCGCAGGACGCTGGTCCACAAGAGCCCGCCATAGGTTTCGGTACCATCCCAGCCATCCAGGAACTGCAGGGCGCCCACTTCAATCTGGCGGGTGGCCATGTCGGCACGCTCGAGGTTGCGCCCAACCCGAATGAAGTCGTACCCCTCGTCATGACTCATACAGCCGGCCAGCAAGCCGTTGAGCATCTGGCAGCGCCCCACGATTTCGTTCAGGAATTCATACCTAGCCCGTTTACCTACCCCCTGGTCCATGTGCTCCAGAATGTACCGGTAAAGCTCGTTGATCACTTCCCAGGCGTCGGTCGGAATCTGGTCCCGGGTGGTGCGCACGTTCTCCCGGGCCGCCTTGATGCAGGACGCAATGGAACTCGGGTTGTAACCATCGGCCATCAGGAACTTCACACAGTTGCGCTCATCGGCCTTCTGATGGTGCTGGTCGAACAAGGCACCCATGCCCGTCACCGCCACCAGCCCCTTCCAGGAAAGCTGGGTTTCCCGAGGCATGTCCAGCGACAGGGAATTAAAGGCCATGATCATCCGGGCGTTGTTCTCGGCCCGCTCAAGGTATCTGGCCATCCAGTACAGTCGTTCCGCTACACGTGACAGCACATCAATTCTCCTCGTCCACAATCCAGGTATCCTTGCTTCCCCCGCCCTGGGAGGAATTCACCACCAGAGAGCCTTTGCGCATTGCCACCCGTGTAAGCCCGCCAGCGGTAACGTAGGTCCTCACGCCCTGCAGCACGAAAGGCCGCAGATCCAGGTGCCTTGGCGCCAGGCCTTCGTCGCAGAGGGTGGGCGCCACGGACAGGCTCAAGGTCGGCTGGGCGATGTAGTTGCGCGGGTTCTTCTTGATCAGCCGGGCAAACTCGGTGCGCTGCTTCTTGGTGGAATGTGGCCCCACCAGCATGCCGTAGCCGCCGGACTCGTTGGCCGGTTTGACCACCAGCTCGTCGAGGTGATCGAGCACATACTCCTGGTCCTGTTTATTCACACACATATAGGTGGGCACATTCGGGATGATCGGCTCCTCATCCAGGTAGTAGCGGATCATGTCCGGGACGAAGGCGTAGATCACCTTGTCATCGGCCACGCCGGCACCGGGCGCATTGGCCAGGCCAACCTTGCCATTGCGCCAGGCCCGCATCAGGCCCGGTACACCGAGGGTGGAGTCTGCGCGAAACACCTCCGGGTCCAGGAAGTCGTCATCGATGCGGCGATAGATTACATCCACGCGCTCCAGGCCCTCGACCGTGCGCATATAGACACAATCGTCCTCGCCAACCACGAGGTCAGCCCCCTCCACCAGCTCGGCGCCCATGCGCTGGGCCAGGAAGGAATGCTCGAAATAGGCGGAGTTGAAAATGCCCGGCGTCAGTACCGCAATTCTGGGATGATCCTGAGGCCTGGGAGAAATCGACGCCAGCATATCGAACAGCTGGTTGGTGTAGTCATCCACCGGCAGGATGCTGGTGTTGTCAAACAGCTCCGGGAACACCCGTTTGGTCAGTTGGCGGTTCTCCAGCATGTAAGAGACACCCGACGGGACCCGCAGGTTGTCCTCGAGAACATAGACCTTGCCGTCTTTATCACGCACCAGATCCGATCCACAGATGTGCGCCCAGACTCCCAACGGTGGCGTAAACCCACGGCATTGCTCGCGAAAGTTCTTGGAATTGGCGAACACATATTTGGGGATGACCTTGTCCTTGACGATGTTCTGGTCGTTGTAGATGTCGTTGATGAACATATTCAGCGCCGTCAGGCGCTGGGCCAGACCCTGCTCGATGGTTTCCCACTCCCGGAGCGA
>JAWWAT010000527.1:0-2752 GCA_033721635.1 Marinobacter sp.
GGAGTCATTGACCCTCAGTTGTTATTGAGGGTTCTCTGTTCACGGACAACAGAACAACAAGCCCGATCCGGAGGTATTTTATGTACGCCCAGCTCGTTGAAACCGGCGCTAAGCGCCTGAAGACCCTGGAAGAGATGTCGCCCGAAGAGCGCGAGTTTCAGGAAAAGGTCGACGCCGAAACCAAGATCGAACCCAAGAACTGGATGCCTGAAGGCTACCGCAAGACGCTGGTTCGCCAGATTTCCCAGCACGCCCACTCCGAAGTGGTCGGCATGCTGCCGGAAGGCAACTGGGTTACCCGCGCGCCCACACTCAAGCGCAAGCTTCAGCTGATGGCCAAGATTCAGGACGAAGCTGGCCACGGCCTGTACCTTTATAGCGCCATGGAAACCCTCGGCGCAGACCGCGATGAGGAAATCGAGAAGCTGCATCAGGGCAAAGCCAAGTACTCCAGCATCTTCAACTACCCTACCCTGAACTGGGCGGATATGGGTGCCGTTGGCTGGCTGGTGGACGGCGCTGCCATTGTCAACCAGGTTGTACTGCAGCGTACCTCCTATGGCCCTTACTCCCGCGCCATGGTCCGCATCTGTAAAGAAGAAAGCTTCCACCAGCGCCAGGGTTACCAGATCCTGCTGGACATGATGCGTGAGGGCACGGACGAACAGAAAGCCATGGTTCAGGACGCTATCAACCGCCTGTGGTGGCCAGCCCTGATGATGTTCGGCCCGCACGATGACGAGTCCCCGAACTCTCAGCAGTCCCTGGCGTGGAAGATCAAGCGCAAGAGCAACGACGAACTGCGCCAGATGTTCATCGACCAGACCATTCCACAGCTCGAATTCCTGGGATGCACCGCGCCGGATCCGGACCTGAAGTGGAACGAAGAAACCGGCCACTACGATTTCGGTGAGATCAACTGGCAGGAGTTCTACGACGTTCTCAAGGGAAACGGCCCTTGTAACCGCGAGCGCATCAATACTCGCAAGAAAGCCATTGACGAAGGCGCATGGGTCCGCGAAGCAGCGGTCGCCTATGCCAAAAAACAAAAACAGCGCGCACAAGCCGCCTGATACCGGAGGAATGCAATATGTCTGAATGGCGCCTTTACGAAGTTTTCGTGCGGTCCAAGCACGGCCTTAACCACAAACACGTGGGCAGCGTGCACGCCTCTGACGCCGAGATGGCCATGGAAAACGCCCGCGATCTGTACACACGCCGTAATGAAGGCGTGAGCATCTGGGTCGTCCCCTCTGACACCATCACGGCCTCCGCATCCGACGAGAAGGAAGTACTTTTCGACCCGTCGGAAGACAAGATTTACCGGCACGCTTCTTTTTACGAGCTGCCCGATGAAGTCGGACACATGTAAGGAGCGGATCCAATGACACAAGCAGAAGCATTAAAGGAATACCTGCTGCGCCTGGCAGATTCCGACATGATCCTGGGCCAGCGACTGTGCGAGTTATGCGGCAAGGCCCCGGCGCTTGAGGAAGAAATGGCACTGATGAACGTTGCCCTCGACCTCGTCGGCCAGGCCCGCAACTGGTACGAGTACGCTGCCGAGCTGATTGATGATGGCCGCGATGCCGACAAGCTGGCGTTCCGCCGCGATGCCCATAATTACCGCAACCTGCTGCTCACCGAGCAGCCTAACGAGGACTATGCGGTCACCATGGGTCGGCAGTTTTTCTTCGACGTGTGGCACTACTTCACACTCAAGAGCCTGAGCGGATCCAGCGATGAGCGTATTGCCGGTATCGCCGCCAAGGCCCTGAAAGAGGCCACCTATCACCTGCGCCGGTCATCCGAGTGGGTCAAACGTCTGGGCGATGGCACCGAAGAGAGCCACCAGCGCATGCAGGATGCGGTGGATATCCTGTGGCGCTTCACCGGCGAACTGATTACTCCAGACGACACCGATCGTGTCCTTGCCGAGGCGGGCATTGGCCCGGACCCCGACCAGCTGGCCACAGACTGGCGCGGCATGGTCAACGAGGTGCTCACCCAGGCCACCCTGACACCGGGCGCCGAAGACGCCTGGATGTATATGGGCGGCAAGCACGGCGAGCACACCGAACACCTCGGTTTCATTCTGGCAGAAATGCAGTTCCTGCAGAGGGCCTATCCCGATGCCACAACATGGTGAGTCAGACCACAGGTCAGCCGTTGATATCCTGATTGCCAGTGATCGGGTGCCGGCAAACGCCCGCCCCGATCTGCTGACAGAGGACGATATCTGGGCACTTCTGGAGGAAGTCAAAGACCCCGAAGTGCCGGCAGTAAGTGTCGTGGAACTCGGCATTGTTCGTGCCGTGCGTTGGGACGGAAAAGAACTGTCCATCGACGTAACCCCGACCTATTCCGGCTGCCCCGCCACCGAGTTGATTGAGGAACTGATAACCGAAGCCATGCGTGCCGCAGGCTTCCGGGATCCGAAGATCAATCAGGTGCTGACCCCTGCCTGGACCACCGACTGGATCACAGCCGAAGGCAAAGAGAAGCTTCGGGCATTCGGAATCGCACCGCCCGAGGGCAGCTCCAGCAAGCTGAGCCTGCTCGGAGAGCCGGACGTCATTGCCTGCCCCCACTGTGGCAGCAAGGATACGGAGCGGGTCAGCGAATTTGGATCAACCGCCTGCAAAGCCCTTTATCGTTGCAAGGAATGCCTCGAGCCCTTCGACTATTTCAAATGCATCTAGAGCCGATACGATCATGAACAAATTCTACTCACTGACCCTCAAAGAGGTCA
>JAWWAT010000528.1:0-2751 GCA_033721635.1 Marinobacter sp.
ACCGCCGCCCACGCAGGCGCTGATGCCACGGAAAGAGCCAGCAGGCCGCCGAGAATCGCATTTTTGTTATACATCATTGTGAAACCTTAAGTGCGTCTGGAAGCCTCTGCGGAGGCTTTTTTATTGTCGTCTGATGGAATTACAGACCTTATCCCAGATTACCCGATCCCAGACTAAAGTCTATCGACCGAAAGTGCGATTTTGTATCTGACTTCAATCGGCAAGGCTCTTGTGCACGACCTCATAGACATCCCGTGACAACCCGGACTTATCGCGAATACGTTCCAGGGCCTTTTTCATCTGGCCGCTGTTTGACGGTGCAAACTTTCTCCACCGGGTCAGTGGCGTCACCAGACGTGCGGCGATCTGCGGGTTGCTGTCATCCAGACGACAGACCTTGTCCGCCAGGAACTCATAACCGGAACCGTCCGGTTTATGGAAAGCAGCCAGGTTCTGGCCGGCAAACGCACCCACCACGGAGCGGATCTTGTTGGGGTTTTTCCAGTCAAACGCCGGATGCTCCAGAAGCTTATGGATTTGCTCCAACTGCCCGGCCTGGTCACTGGCCGCCTGCACTGAGAACCACTGCTCAACAACCTGCGGATCGTCCTGGAACCGATCGTAGAAGTCATCAAGCGCCTTTTCGCGATCGGCCTCGAAGTCTGAATTGACCAGCGCCCGCAAGGCTCCCATGCGATCGGTCATATTATCGGCATCGTTAAATTGGCTGACCGCCAGAGCGCGGCCATCCTCATCATTGATCATCAACAACCACGACAAGGCGGTATTACGCAGACTGCGGCGGGCAATAGCCTCTGGCGTGACCTCGTAGGAGCCACTGCCCTGCTGCCGCTGATAACAGGCAATAAGCTCGTCCTTCAGGGCACGTGCCAGGTGCCGGAGCACCGCGTCACGGGCCTGGTGGATCGCTGGCACATCGGCGTTTTCGGTAAGTTCAATCAGGTACGCTTCTGAAGGCAACTGCAGCATTTTTGCCACCAGTGCCTGATCCAGACCGGTATCGGAAATCAGTTTGCGATACGCCTCAACCAGTCTCGGTTCGATTTCCGCATCTTCTGGCGCTCCGACCAGTGACTGGATGACATCAACCGCCAGCCTCTGGCCAGCATCCCAGCGATTGAAGCCGTCCGGATCGTGGCTCATCAGGAAGAGGAGCTGCTCACGAGTCCAGGCGTAACGAACTCGAACCGGCGCGGAGAAGTGTCGCAACAGCGATGGGACCGGTCTCGAGTCGACGCCATGGAATTCGAAAGTATGGACGGCTTCCGTTAACTCGAGCACCCGCTCCGTCGGTGCATCGGTATCACCGGATTCAAGCTGCAACGGCAGGGATTGGCCATCCTGCCCAAGCAGACCAAGCGCAAACGGGATGTGCTGCGGCTTTTTGTGGTCCTGTCCCGGCGTATCCGGAATGTTTTGCTCAATAGTCAGCCGATAAACGCCCTGCTGCTCGTCGAAGTCGTCCGACACGCTCAGCACCGGCGTGCCGGCTTGCTCATACCAGAGACGGAACTGGCTCAGATCACGACCGGAAGCATCCTCCATGGCCTTTACGAAATCATCGGTTGTAACCGCTTGACCATCGTGGCGCTCAAAGTACAGATCACTGCCCTTACGGAACATCTCTGGGCCCAGCAGGGTGTGGATCATGCGCACGACTTCTGCGCCTTTCTCGTAGATGGTCAGAGTATAGAAGTTGGAGATTTCCATGTAGGAAGCCGGCCGCACCGGATGGGCCATTGGTCCACTGTCTTCGGCAAACTGCGCGGTACGCAGCAGCGTTACGTCCTCAATCCGCTTCACCGTCGGAGATCCCATATCCGCCGAGAACTGGGAGTCCCGGAATACCGTGAAGCCTTCTTTCAGGCTGAGCTGGAACCAGTCGCGGCAGGTGACCCGGTTCCCCGACCAATTGTGGAAATACTCATGGGCAACAATGGCTTCGATACGCTGAAACGCCATGTCCGTGGCGGTTTCCTGGCTGGCCAGCACGCAGGAGGAGTTGAAGATGTTGAGCCCCTTGTTCTCCATGGCGCCCATGTTGAAGTCATCTACCGCCACAATCATGAAGATATCAAGGTCGTACTCACGACCATAGACTTCCTCATCCCAGCGCATGGAACGCTTCAGAGAATCCATGGCGTGGTCGCATTTCTCGGCGTTGCGGGGTTCCACATACATGCGCAGATCAATGTCGCGGCCCGAGCATGTGGCAAAGGTATCCCGTTTTTCTACCAGATCTCCGGCCACCAGGGCGAAGAGGTAGCAAGGCTTGGGGAACGGATCCTCCCAGGTGACAAAATGCCGGCCGTTTTCCAGCTCGCCCTTTTCCACGTCATTGCCATTGGAGAGGAGGATCGGATAGGCGTCTTTATTCGCTTCTATGCGAGTGCGGAAACGCGCCATCACGTCCGGGCGATCCGGGAAGAATGTGATGCAGCGGAACCCTTCAGCCTCGCACTGGGTACAGAACATTCCGGAGGACTTGTAAAGCCCTTCCAGACGGGTATTGTTCTGGGGCTCGATCCATGTGACGACCGTCAAAGCGAACTGCTCCGGCACCGAACGAACCACCAGCTGGTCGCCCCTGTCCTCATAATCCCCGGCAGCCAGCTCAGCGCCGTTCAGAGCGACGGATTCGAGGGTAAGGCTGTCACCATCGAGCTCCAGAGGCGCACCCGTCTCTTCCGATTCCGGGTTCCGACGAAGTTCGAGGGTGCTATGCACCCG
>JAWWAT010000529.1:0-2742 GCA_033721635.1 Marinobacter sp.
CCAGAAAACGACGTTCCCCACAGGCAAATGCGGCTGCCATCGACACGATCCAGCTGCCGCGCGAAATTCAGTGCCGCCAGCCAATCCGCCACTTCCTTCCGAGGGCTCAGCGTCTGTCGCGGCTGGCCGTCACTGTCACCAAAATGACGGTAGTCAAAGGCAAACACCGCATAACCCGCATTGCAGAAGGCTTCCTTAAACGGTGCCAGACCACTGGCATGAGTCAGCCCAAAACCATGGGCCATCACGACACACGGTAAACCTTTACTGCCGGCATCCGGCGTGTAAAGAACACCGCGGCAGGTTGTGCCATCGCTCTGAAATTCCAGGGGCGTTTCGATCATTGTTTGGCTCGCATGCTTGAAGGACTAGCCGGGTTTTCGAAATGGCAAAGCGACCGTCCCTGGTCGCCTGCCATCGTATTGCAGCTCTACTTCACCAGGCGAGATCCGCGATATTCCATATCGTTTTTGATCTTACCGAGCCCTTTACCTTTGTCGGTTCCGTTAACCGAAGAGGTGGTCATGGCGAAGGTCATCACAGAATGTGCAACAGCATCGGACATCTCATCGAGCGCCTGAAGGCTGATGTTATCGAAGGTGTCACAGGCAAGGTGGTAACAGGGGTCGTATTGCTCACCGGCTATACCGCCATACAAAGCGGCTTCATCAGGTGTCTTGATCCCCTCCGCGCCGGTGAAAAGCCCACCCGCAGGAATTCCGATTTCGATAAAAGGCCCATAGTCAGAGCGGCCGTCAAAGGCGGTTGCCTCAACCGGCAAGGACATCGCTTCGAAATACTTCAGGAAAACGCTCTCGATCGTCTTTGAACCGTTGGGGCCCGCAAGCGGAGTGTCAGAACCATCGCCATCGTAGACAAAGCGAACGAAATTCGGCGAGCCAATCATGTCGAAATTCAAATTCAGAGCAATGCTCTTGATGTCACGTGGGCTTAACTGATCAACGTAATATTGTGCTCCGAGCAAGCCAGCTTCTTCCGCACCCCACCAGGCAAAACGCACCTTATTTCTCGGGCTGATCTGCTGGTTTGCCATCTGGATCGCAACTTCCATGATCGCCGCCGAGCCACTGCCGTTATCCTGGATACCAGGACCTTCGGATACCGAATCCAGATGTGCGCCCACAACCACCACCCGGTCGTCCCGGCCCTCTGGCGAGTCGGCAATCACATTCGATGTGGTGCGAATTTCCGAGCTGGCATCGACTACGAGATTTGCTTCAACACCGCCGGCGGCGAGCTCAACGCCAACCTCGAAGGCGGCGCCAACCACTGGAATAGTGAAACCAGGATCACCGAGCGTTCCCAGAAAGTTTTCGGTACGCCCGGGCTGGCCTTCATTGAAGATAATAACCCCGATAGCACCGGCATCCGCGGCATTCTGCGCCTTCTGGGCGAATGAGCAGGAGCCCCTCTGGATCACCGCGATATTGCCGGCTGTAAACCCTGAGAAATCCGTTGCCTCACAACCACTTGTTGAGGTGTTGGCTTCCGTTCCAGGTGGTAAAGCCAGATCCACGCCTTCGGCGATTCCCGTCACGTTGCCACTGCCGGAATAGGTCATGGTGGCAAAGCCGCCGAGCCCAAAATACTCGTAGACCGTCGGATTGGGGGCTAACTGCTCCAGGATAGCGGGCGTGTTTTCCTCGAAGAATGGGTAGTCGAACTCCTGGATCGTTACCTCATACCCTGCAGAGGCCATCTGTCCAACGACGTAGTCTACTGAGGCCTGGTAGCCGGGCGATGATGCCTCCCGGGTTCCTCCATTGGCATCTGCCGCTGCCTGAAAGGCAGCCTGGTGACTGCGAATTCCTTCAACAGTAACCGCTTCTCGAAGGGTATAGGTATCAACGCTGGTAGCGGCGAAGGCAGGTAGGCCGGTCGCTGCTGCGACCACTGCGATGGCAAGAGGTGTACGATTAAACCTGACGTTTAACATGGTGTAGCTCCTTGCTGCGTTATTTTTATCCTCCTTGAATACCGCTCGCATCCTGCCGCAGAATCAGCTGCGACCAATCAAGCGTATCAGGTTTCCCTGATTCCGCTAGTTTTAGCCATCGAGGGCGGATGACGATTGTTCATCTCCGCTCTGTGAGCCGTTAGCGAAACAAGAAGGCGCAGTATTGCCTTCAACCGTCGGCCATTGTTCAAATCAGATTTTCCGCAAAGCATCATCAAGGTCCAACTTTCGAAACGTTTGGCGCAACGTCCTGCGCGTCGTTGTCGGAAACCAGTAAAACGTTCACGCCTCGCCCGGTAATGGCCTCGCTATCCTGGGTGATTTTGAAATCGGTGCCGCGGAGGCTGCTGCTGTGCATGGTTAGGCCGGAAGCTTTAAAAAAAGCCTGCCCCGATTCCGAGCGGTCACGACTGGGCAGTCAAAAGCCAGAACAGCAAGCCAGCGCCCCCGAAAAGAAGCACTGCAAAATGGACAGCCAGGTTCTTCCGGATCGTTGGGGCGGGCTTGGCGTTGAAACTGAAATATTCTTCACCAAACAGCCCAACACCGCAGCGCTCACAGTAGTTTTTCGAGTAAGAGACGCGGAGCTCAGACGGCTCAAACCTTTTTCGGCAACTGTAACAACTGGGCTTTATCACTTCTTGCTCCGATTTGTCTGGAAACCCGGGCGCAATCACCCTGGCCTGTCGTGGCATCAGCGTCCTTTGCTGTATTAATACTTCGACCATCAACCGCCGACCAGCTTAATGACCCGCTCCAGCATC
>JAWWAT010000530.1:0-2738 GCA_033721635.1 Marinobacter sp.
AATCTGGACAGATCCCAGGGTTTTTACCCGAACAAAAGCGGTGACCGGCTCGGTGTTCGACGGTACCAGGAAGACAAAGTTGCGATGGTGGATCGGGCGACTGCTGAACGGCATTGAGTCGCCGGTGTGGTGGGTCTGGATCAGTTCGCCATTGAGAACCCAGTGCACAGACACTTCATCCAGCAACGGATAGCCGATCTCCATCACCCGGTTTGCCGGCTCTGGGGGAATCTCGACTCTCAGCCAGAAACTGCCATCGCTGAAACCACGATTGAACACCTCACTGGAGCCCGATCTCTGCCATTCGCTGGGCGGCAGGGCGCGAACGTCGTCCAGTGCCAATTCATCAGCGGGCGCTTCCAGCCAGTCAAATGCAACGGGAGCGGCCTGAACAGGCACGCTGGCCAGACACACCAGCGACAATAAAACGAAAAGGATGCAGGGTAACTGCCGCATCATAGCTGTTTCCGGTTTCCGGGCTCCGCTGGGTGTTCTACACTTTCAGGCCCTGACTGAGTCGTACGCATCCCTGCAATTGTTTCCAGTGTAGACGGTTGCGCGTGCTACGTCCTCCGTAACGACAGGGCCAGCATAGCCCGAATCCATTGAGGCCAATAATGACCGAACGCAAGAACGAGATACGTCCGGGGAAATACCGACACTACAAGGGCAAGGATTATGAAGTCCTTGGCGTTGCCCGGCACAGTGAAACCGAAGAGCAGATGGTGGTGTATCGCTGCCTGTACGGTGACTACAGCCTCTGGGTGCGCCCTCTGACCATGTTCCGGGAAACCGTCGAGATGGCCGGCGAACAGGTCCCCCGTTTTGCCCGCCTTGACGAAGCCTGACGGTTACACAACCGCTTTGACTACCGCGATCATTTCCTGCACATTACCGCGCTTTTCATGATGCCGGCCCCCACAAGGGGCCGGGGAAACCATTAATTCCTACCCGGAGTTTTGCCATGAATGCCGTCGTTGCCGCGGTCGCGATTATGCTCGTCCTGAGTTTGTGCCGCATCCACGTTGTTGTTGCCCTGATCATCGGTGCCGTCTCCGGCGGCCTGATCGCGGGAATGTCCCTGGAAGCCACCATCGAAGCCTTCAATAATGGCCTGGGCGGCGGTGCCACCGTGGCCCTTTCCTACGCCACCCTCGGTGCCTTTGCCGTTGCCATCGGCAAATCCGGCCTGGCCCACGCCCTGGCCGACAAGGCCCTGGCCCTGGTTGGTCGCCAGGAGGAAGGCGCCGCCGTGAATGGCATGCGCTTTCTGATCATTGGCCTGCTGCTGGCCATTGCCATCTCGTCCCAGAACATCCTGCCGATCCACATTGCCTTCATACCTTTGGTCGTACCGCCGCTGCTGTATGTGATGGCCAAACTGAACATGGACCGCCGCCTGGTAGCCTGCGTACTGACCTTCGGCCTGATCACCCCCTACATGTTCCTGCCCGTCGGCTTTGGCGGCATCTACCTGAATGAAATCCTGATCGCCAAGATCAACGCCAACGGCGTCGACGCCTCGGGCCTGAGCGTCATGAAAGCCATGGCACTGCCAGCACTCGGCATGCTCTGCGGCTTGCTGATTGCAGTCTTTTTCAGCTACCGCAATGGCCGCACCTATAACCTGGAAACCATCACCAAAGCCGAACGGGTGGACACCAGCTACAGCCCGCGGACCCTTGTGATGGCCCTGGTCGCCATCGTCACCGCCTTCGTGGTGCAACTCTGGCTCGGGTCGATGATCCTTGGCGCGCTGGCGGGTTTCGTACTGTTCAACCTGTCCGGGGTGGTGCGCTGGAAAGAGGCCGACGACCTGTTCACCGAGGGCATGAAGATGCTGGCCATGATCGGCTTCATCATGATTGCCGCCTCTGGTTTTGCCGAGGTGATGCGGGAAACCGGGGAAATTGCCGCTCTGGTTGACAGCTCCGTGGCCACCATCGGTGAGAACAAGGCCATGGCGGCGCTACTGATGCTGGTGGTGGGCCTGCTGATCACCATGGGTATCGGCTCGTCCTTCTCCACCATCCCCATCATCGCGGCCCTGTACGTGCCCCTGGCCCTGCAGCTGGGTTTCAGCCCCCTGGCCATCGTGGCCCTGGTCGGCACCGCCGGCGCCCTGGGCGATGCCGGCTCCCCGGCCTCCGATTCCACCCTCGGCCCCACCGCCGGCCTGAACGCCGACGGCCAGCACAACCACATCTGGGATACCGTGGTGCCGACGTTCCTGCACTACAATCTGCCGCTGCTTGGCTTTGGGTGGTTGGCGGCTATGGTTCTTTGAGCTGGGAGGTTTTTCTGTAGCCTGCTTGTTGAGGGGAGTTGCGAGGGGGCCGGGATATTTTTCCCTTGGAAATGGCAACTCGCTGCGCTCAGACATCAATTTCCGGCGGTAAAAATATCCCGGCCCCCTCACATACAGAAAATAAGAGATATTGCCAAAAAGACTTTGCGCTCAAGAAATATCTTTTGAGTCAGATTGAGAGGGTGTGGGTGTGCTTTTCTGCCGGGGAAAAGATGTCTGAGCGAAGCGAGTTGCTTTTCCCCAGAAGAAAAGCATTCCCATGGCCTCTCAGCCCCTCAACCAGAAGGCTGGGAGGTAAGAATTAATCCTCGTCGTCAGCAGCAGACTTGAAAAACACCACCTGCTTGACCGTGTGATCATCCTCGTTCTTGCGCTTGTTCACCCGCGTCTCGAGCTCGGGATTGGACGGCTGTTCGGCGTCGGAGACCGC
>JAWWAT010000531.1:0-2736 GCA_033721635.1 Marinobacter sp.
AGTAACTCGTAAAAGGAAGAATGCGAAACAATGGATGATAAACCAATAAAAAAGCAATCAACGCCTGACTACGAACACAATGTGGTAAGCCGATCGCTGGCACTAGTGTGTGTCAATGGTAGCCGTCTGCTCAAGCGATCTGTCATGCGCCGCTTACGCGGCGGCCCACCGAATCCGGCCAGCGTGGGCAGCATGACCAGACCCTTCGTTACCCTGACCGGTAAGCTTGCAACCCAGACGGACACGCTCCTGTTTGCACAGATGCGGCTACTCAAAGACGCCGGTCTGTTCTGGTCTGGCATCCTGGCCAGCGGTATTGGCAAGAAACCACTGACCGTAGCCGAACCGGAACCCGGCGACCCCCGCTTCCGCGACCAGGCCTGGAACGACGTCATCGCCTTCAACGCGCTCAAGCAGGCCTATTTACTGTCAACTCGCTGGGTTATGGACACCATTGACGATGTCCGGGAGCTGGACGATCACGATAGACGGAAGGTCCGCTTTTTCACCAGTCAGATGACCGACGCCCTCGCCCCGAGCAACTTCATTCTGAGCAATCCGGAAGTGTTGCGCACAACCGTCAAGACACGGGGTAAAAACCTGCTGCGAGGCCTCGCCAACCTGCTGCGTGATCTGGACGAGGGCAAGGGCCCGATGCCTTTCCGCATGTCCGACCCGGACGCCTTTGAGGTGGGCGACAATCTGGCCAACACCCCCGGCGACGTGGTGTTCCAGAACGATCTGATGCAACTCATCCAATACCGGCCGACCACCGAGACCGTCCATCGCCGGCCTTTGCTGGTGATACCGCCCTGGATCAACAAGTATTACATTCTCGATCTTGGCGAGAAGAAATCCTTTATTCGTTATTGGGTGGAACAGGGGCACACCGTTTTTGTGGTTTCCTGGGTAAATCCCGGCCCAGAGCTGGCACACAAGACCTTTGAGGACTACATGCTCGAAGGTCCGGTCGCCGCGATGGAAGCCATTGAGCAGGCGACAGGTGAGCGAGAAATCAATACCGTTGGTTACTGCATTGGCGGAACCCTGCTTGGTTGCACGCTTGCCTGGCTGGCGGCCCGCGGGGATGACCGCGTAAAAAGCGCAACCTTTCTCAACAGCATGATGGATTTCTCAGAGGTCGGCGATCTCGAAGTCTTCATCGACGAGGACTCTATTGCCAAAATCGAGAAGGCCATGAACAAACAGGGCTATCTTGAAGGCGCTTCTATGGCAACGGCCTTCAACATGCTGAGGGCCAACAGCCTGATCTGGTCGTTTTTCGTCAACAATTACCTCCTCGGCCGCGACACCGCGCCGTTTGACCTGCTGTACTGGAACTCGGACGCCACCCGCATGCCAGCGGCCATGCACAGCTTTTACCTGCGCAATATGTATCTGAACAACCGGCTGCGTGAACCCGGCGGTATTACGCTAGCAGGCACGCCGATTGATTTGAGAAAGGTAAAGGCCCCGGCCTACTTTGCATCCGCTATTGAAGACCATATCGCACCCTGGATCTCCTGTTACAAAGGCGCCCGTAACCTGGGCGGCCCACTGCGTTTTGTTCTCGGCGGTTCCGGGCACATTGCCGGCATCATAAATCCACCCGAGAAGAAGAAGTACGGTTATCGCCTCAACGAAGACAATCCAGCCAATCCAGAGGAATGGCTCAAAGGTGCCGAGCAGTTTGAAGGTTCCTGGTGGCCAGATTGGGTGGCTTGGGCCGAGCAGTTCGGTGGCGGTGAGGTTAAGGCTCGCATTCCGGGAGAGGGCAATCTGCCGGTGATTGAACCGGCGCCCGGGGCCTACTTGCGCAATGAACCCGCACCGCCCACCCCGATAGCCAGGAAACCAAGGCAACCATCAAAAAGGAAATCGGCTTCCGATAAGCCGAAAGCGAGATCGCCCGAAAAAGTGACGCACTAAAAAACCATTGCGACGGCTTTGAATCGCCAGGCTCCTGTCTTCAGGAGCCTGTCCTTAACGCCCCAGGTATCTGAAGCGCAGTACATTCTGGTACTTGTCGATGTATTTCTGATTTATTTCGTCGATCACACCCGCCAGCCGCAAATCATCAAAGCAAATGTCGAACGCAGCGGCGTGTTCAAGGTTTCGAAAAACCATCTTATGCGGCGCCGGGTTGAAGATTGGCGCGAAACGAAAAGCATCAGACTGCGAGGGCCAGCTCTCACCACGGCGCTTTTCGCTGAATATTCGGCGATTCACCTCCGCGACCACGAATCCATCGGCCAGGATCGCATCGACCCGACCCATAAACAGTAACCGGGAGTGAATGGTCTGATCTGCGATCTCGGTGAGGGAGGCAAATTCGGGTGCGTTGTCGCTGATTCCCAGCACATCGACCCCTTGGCGAAAGGTCACCACGTCAAGACCGGCGAGGTCTGTGAGCCTTTCGATAGGGCCGACACGAGAATGATTGTAGAACGCTCCGTTCTGGTACCAGATGTAGGCGGATGTGGAGTGACCGGGAAGACGCCAGTGCAAAGGTACTGTGGCAATAGCATCGAAGTCCTGACGATCCCTGTAGGTCCTTGCATGGCGCTCAAAGGGCTGCATGATGAATTCGGCCTCGAATCCGCACTCATCGAAGGTCGCCAAAACCAGTTCAATGTCTCGCCCCTCGAGACTTGGTTCCGCTGCCCCCGGTATCTCAGCAGCAACAACCTTGAGCCGCGGCATTGACTCCGAATTCTCGGCCAGCAGGAATCCTGG
>JAWWAT010000532.1:0-2713 GCA_033721635.1 Marinobacter sp.
AGGCGCATGTAATCCCTGCGGGTAATCTGCTCAACATTGATACCCAGCTTGCGACCGGCTTTTTCAAATCGCTTCAGGGCAACCTTGTCACTGGGCGGCATCTCCTCGTCGGGATTGACCAGCACCGCCAGATCATAGCGGTAACGACGGCGGGTTCTGGGTTTACGCCATACCATGCTGCTGAAACGATCCAGTGCGGCGGCGAACACGTCCTGCTCCTGCTCACCCAGATCCGCCGGGGCGGCCGGCTTCATGGACTCGATCTGCCAATGCTTGCGACGCTTGAAGACAACCTCAAGGATCGGACACGGGAAACGCTCGAACAGCGCCCGGGCAACCGGCTTCAGATCTGGATGCTCAGCCTGGCCAAAGTAGGTCCGGATACGGACTTCGTGGGTGGCCGCGCGTTCGTCGCTGGCAGGATCAATCGCCGAACCGGCTGCTTCGAGCCAGTTAATCACGCTTTCATCAAGCTCTTCCAGCTCGAGAGAAAACAGCCCTTTCCGGCCAAGATCGTTGAGCGTCATCACCGAAGGCACCACGTGGTGGCCACGGGCTTCTGCCAGGAGCGAACAGTAATAGCCCTTGCTCAGGTAACGGGCGCTCTGGCAAAGGTTGATGACTCTTACCCGGCTGGACGGCGGTGCTGAAAACTGGAGATACTGATCGAAGGACAGCACATCCTCACTGGGGTAGTAAGGCGCCCAGTCTTTGGCGCGGTCCACTACGATAAGCAATCGGGACATGAAAGGCGTTCCTCCCTGAAAGGTGATGCCTGGAGTCGTTGCCGCCACAATACGCCGGTCACGATCCCTGCACAATCGGCGAATAATGCGTGCTTTTACGCATCCTTGCGGCCTTTGCGTTAACCTGACTCTCACACATAATAGCCGAGTACGGGAAGCCCACCAGCATGCCCACCTCGCGTTTCTCAAGGCCGTATCTCAATGCCTGATTTCCAACTCCGACAAGCCTCCAGCAAGGATCTAGATGCGCTGGTCTTGCTCGAAAACCGTTGCTTCACCGAAGACCGCCTCTCTCGGCGGAGTTTTCGTCGCTTTCTGGAAATGCCCAGGGACCGGTTGATTGTGGCCGAGGCCGATGGAGAACTGGTGGGATACTGCCTGGTGCTGATGAGCGCTGCGACCCGGCTGGCCAGGATCTACTCCATCGCTGTGTCACCAACTGTCCGCGGCCAGGGTGTGGGCGAGAAGCTGGTGCGTGAGGCGGAATCCGAAGCGGTGGAGGCTGGCCGCATTATCATGCGCCTGGAAGTCCGTGAAGATAATAAAGGCGCAATCGCACTCTACAAGCGCTTGGGCTATCGCCAGTTCGGAACCTACCGGGACTACTACGAGGACCACGGCACTGCTCTGCGTTTTGAGCGGCGAATCCTGTTCTATGAGCCATCCAGGAAATTCCCCGCGGTGCCCTATTACCCGCAGACCACAGATTTTTCCTGCGGACCGGCGGCGCTGATCATGGCGATGGCGGCTCTGGATGAACAGCAACCACTCACAACCCTGGAAGAACTCAGAATCTGGCGGGAAGCGACCACCATCTTCATGCTTGCCGGCCACGGCGGCTGCGGCCCACACGGACTGGCACTTGCCGCCTGGAACCGGGGCTTTGAGGCCAGTGCATGGATCAGCATGGAAGGTGCCCTGTTCAAGGACACCGTCAGAAGCGAGGACAAGAAGCGGGTTCTGGAACTGGTCCACGAGGGCTTTCTTCACGACATCGGCCAGACCGGCATTCAGTTACACCATGACCCGCTGACTCTGGAGGCCATGGAGGAGGCCCTGCAAGAGGGACGCGTGCCGGTCATTC
This sequence comes from Marinobacter sp., assembly GCA_033721635.1. Lineage (GTDB taxonomy): Bacteria > Pseudomonadota > Gammaproteobacteria > Pseudomonadales > Oleiphilaceae > Marinobacter. The sequence continues at coordinate 1,831 of JAWWAT010000532.1, forward strand.
TGATCAGCACATGGCAACTGAACCGAAGCCGCGTTCCCCACTGGGTAACCGTCTGTGCGATTGACGAGCAATTCGTGTACCTGCACGATCCGGAAATAGACGTTGAAATGGGTGAAACCGTCGCCGACAAGCAGTACCTGCCAGTCGACAAACGGGTATTCAGCCAGATCTCCCGCTACGGAAGAAATCAGCCCCTGCAGGCGGCTGTGATCGTAGGACCGAAGCGGCCGGGCTGATTACCCGGTCCTCAGGGCTGCTTCTTTCAACTCGGCAATATCGTCTCGCAGACGCGCGGCCGTTTCGAAATCCAGCTCAGACGCGGCCTTGTACATTTCGTCCTCAAGCCGGGAAACTTCCTTGAGGACCTCTTCGGGCGACCGATTGCCAGCCTTGGCACGATACTGTTCCGCCTCTTCCGCTGCCTTCTGCCCCGGGCGTTCAGCCTTGCGACGGCCCCGACCGCCGCCTCCGGCACCTTCCATGATGTCGGCAATCTTCTTGTTCAGGCCCTGCGGGGTAATCCCCTGCTCCAGATTGTGAGCTTCCTGCTTGGCCCGGCGACGCTCTGTCTCATCAATAGCCCGCTGCATGGAGCCTGTAATCCGGTCACCGTAGAGAATGGCCTTGCCGTGAACATTCCGCGCCGCACGACCCATGGTCTGGATCAGTGAGCGCTCGGAGCGCAGGAAACCTTCCTTGTCAGCGTCCAGGATGGCCACCAGGGAGACCTCGGGCATGTCCAGGCCCTCCCGCAAGAGGTTGATGCCCACCAGCACATCGAATTCACCCCGGCGCAGGTCGCGGATAATCTCCACTCGTTCTACGGTATCGATGTCCGAATGCAGATAACGCACCTTGATCTCGTGCTCCATCAGGAAGTCGG
>JAWWAT010000533.1:0-2711 GCA_033721635.1 Marinobacter sp.
AACGGGTGTTGTGGACGGCATGGTGACTCCTCAGTGGTTGGTCGGGGCGACGGCGTCGCAGATGCGTTTCAGGCGTTCGGTGCGGATCGCGCTGCCTAGTTCCTTGCCTTTAAAACCCTTTGCCAGGAGCGCTTTTGGATCAACGCCGGTGGCCACCTTTGATGCTGTTCGAAGCAGGTTAATTGTCTGGGGCTCGTCGGATAGGGCGCACTCAAGCACGCTCAGGAGTTGCAGAAAACGCTCCGGCCGACGCCACAAATCCGCCTGGTCGAGCAGATCGAGCAAGGTTTCGGCGTCCGGTTGTTGCGGGTCGATGCTACGGATCTGGGGCGTAAAGGCTGTAACCAGGCGCGTCAGATTCTGACAGTCATTGGGGGCCTTCAATGCTTTCGCCCGTGCCAGCGCAACAGACTCATCCAGGGGAGACAGGAGTGCCGCAAAACGCTCTTCCGTCTCGGCGTCGGAATGGTCTTGGACGCAGCCAAGTGCCTCCATCGCAGGTTGGAACAGCTCTGCTGGTGCTATTTCCGGAATAAGAACCTCAAGGGCTCCGCAGTCGCGGAGCACTTCAAAGAAGGCCTCCGGGGCTTTTTCGTGCAGCGCCCGCTGGAGTTCCTGCCAGACCCTTTCCGGCACCAGGTGGTCTACCTCACCGGTATTCACCATTTCTTGCATCAGGGTCATCGTCTGCTCGGAAACCGTAAACCCCAGCGGGCGGAACCGAGCAGCAAAACGGGCGGTGCGCAGTATTCTGAGAGGGTCCTCCGAGAAAGCCTCCGAAACATGTCGAAGCCTGCGAGCTTTTATGTCATCGCAACCTTGGAATGGGTCCACCAGATCGCCGTCTTCGGTTTTGGCGATGGCATTGATGGTCAGATCGCGTCGCCTCAGATCCTGCTCAAGCGTCACGTCCGGTGCACTGTAAACGGTGAAACCGTGGTAGCCGCGCCCCTGTTTTCGCTCGGTACGGGCCAGCGCGTACTCCTCCCGGGTGCGTGGGTGCAAGAATACGGGAAAGTCCGCCCCCACCTGCTTGAAGCCTTTGGCAAGCATTTCCTTTGGTGTTGCGCCGACCACAACCCAGTCCCGGTCCTTGACCTCAAGGCCGAGTAATTCATCACGAACGGCACCGCCAACCAGATAGGCCTGCATGAAATGTCTGATTCCTTTCGGGGAGTTTGTCGGGGGATTATCCGGTTCCTGGGCAGGGCAGGCAAACCCCGGGGAAGGCTGAGGTACGAAAAAAGCCCGGCCAGGAACGCCTGGGCGGGCTTTGATCAGGGCCTGTCGTTCGGTTTCCAGGTCAGAATGCGGTGCCGAGCTCCAGAGCGGCGCCTACATCGGCATCGCTGTACAGGGCGCCGATGTCCAGGCGGACCCCGACCATGTTGAGGCCAAGACCGGCGGTAAACTGTGTTTTCTCTTCAATGCCGTCGTTGTCGTCGTTGCTGGCCAGATTGTGACGAACGCCAACCCGCAGCTGGGCGTAACGGAAGGCGTCGAATTCGGCGCCAAGGGCTGCCCACTGGGTGTCGTCCTCGAAGCCAAAGGCTTCTTTTTTGGTCAGGTCAACTTCCGCAGTGACTACGTGGTACTCGCTCTTGTGGGCGATCCCGACTGTGGCCATGGGGTTGAGTTCCAGTGTCCGGACTTCTTCACCCAGCTCAGGACGGCTCGCTGCAGAGTCCAACTCCATCGGGATGAGGTTCTTGACCACGACACCCGCATTCCACTGTTTCTCATCGCCGAATGCGTAAGCTGCGCCAATATCCAGGTTAAAGCCGCTCTTGTCCGTCTGATACTGGTCACCGTCGAACTCGTCATCCTCGAATCCGGAGACAGATTCCGTGTACTGGAAGGTCCGAAGCTCAACGTATTTCGGTGAAACCCCGAGCTGGAAGCTATTCCCGTTGGCGACTTCGAATTGGCGGGCAAAAGAAACGCCCACTTCGCCTACTGCGGAGGCAAGAATCTTGCCTCTGGAGTTAAACAGAATATTTCCATCCTGATCGACTGCAGCGTTGTCGATGACGTTTTCGACGTTGTTAACATTGCCCGTTCCTGCGGCCGCCACAATATTGTCGAGCAGTAATCGGTCATCATCAGAGAGCTCGCCGCGGACGGTTGCGGTGAGGTTTGCGTTGGTAAATACGCCTACAGAAATGGACTTGCTCGGAACTGCCAGAGCCAGACCCAATCCCGCGTTAGCGCGCATGGTATCCCTGTCAAAATCCACCAGACGGTCGCGAAGGTCCCCCGCAGTTAATGCCAGCGAATCGGCATTGGCCTGGCTGGGATCAACTTCGAGTTGTGACACCAGTCGATCAAAGTCGTCGATCACATCCTGAATATCGTCCACCTGATCAACCGTTTCTTCCTCGTCCGCCGCCCGAACATTCACTGAGGGCAGCGTAAGCCCGAAATCATCGTTCCAGCTGTGATGATCCGCAGCCATCATGGCCGGGTTTTCCGCAGGGGCGTCAGAAGGAGCTGCAACGGCAACCCCGGTGCCGCCCATGGCGAAAGCGCGGGCGGACATAAAAGACTGTGGGCTGGCCAGCGCTGAGGAGGTGGCAATGGATAGGCTAATGGCTACGGAAAGTTTGGTCAGGCGATGTCCGGTCATGAAGAATCCTGTTGTTTAAAAAGGCAAAATAGATATGACGTAGCCGAAGGTTAATGCAGAACGTTTGCCGGTACATGACGCATGG
>JAWWAT010000534.1:0-2711 GCA_033721635.1 Marinobacter sp.
AGCGCCGTATGGCACGAGGCCATGTCCCGGGTGACACCATGTTCCTGCTTGACGGCATTGAGGTTATTGGTCTCCACAATTCGGGTTTCAAATCCGTTGGCAGCGAGGTGCTCCGCCCAGGACTGGCAGCAACCGCAGTTGGGGCTCTTGTAGATAGTGATGGCCTTTTCTGTCTGCTGAAGACTGGCCAGGGCAGCTTGTGATTCAACAGGTTCGTTGGCGGAAATTGCCAGGGTGGTGAAGCCGGCTGCAAAGACTGTGGCGGCCAACCCCGTAAAAAGGGCGAAAGTTTTGGTCTTCATGGATGATCCTCGATCGATATGAGCTTTGGGCAGCGTAACGCCCGGGGCATGCGTCGCATCCCCGGGCTCTGTGTGTCAGTTCAGGTCAGTGTTCGAACTAGCCTGCCTGACCGCCTTTATCTTCGGTGTCGCCGTGGGTGGCTTCGCTGGCATGGCTCTGCATCATTTTCATGCAGGACTCCATCATGGCTTCACGATCTTCGGGGGACATGTCTGACATCATGTTCATCATTCCCATCATGCCTCCCATTCCATCCATGCCTTGGGATGACATCATTCCATGGTGGTCGGAATGACCGGCCATCATGCCTTCACCCTCGCCATGGGCGAATGAGGAGACGAGCGCGACGCTGCCTGCCAGAGTTGCGGCTGCCACGATAAACTTGAGTTTTGAATTACGCATTTGATTCACTCCGGTTAAGGCCTCGTTTCGGATAAACGGAAACTCAGGACCTTGTTGCAAGTAATAACGTCAAAGAGTCTGCCGCGATGGGCAAACGTCCGGGTTAAGACTCAGGAGTGTTGTTCTGGAGGGGGAGTAATCGAAGCTAGGAACGGATTCTGATAAAACGCCGTTCGTGTGATCAATTCGGGCTGGGCACCGGTATCGGTGAACCCGATGGAACTCCCTGGTAAGAGAGCGAAGCTGACGCTGACGCCGCATTTCATCAACCCGGTGGCACTTGCGCAGGCCATTTCAGGGGAGGAAACGCAATCCGTTGTGCTGTCGGAGGAAACCTCGGTGCTATCGGCCTGGACGATCACCATCGAGCCGCAATCGGCCATTGCGGCCTCCGCCTGATTTACCGCTACGTTTGACATAGAAAACGCAGGCCCGATCATCACCAAAAGTAGTGACAACAATAGGGCCATGGCTGGGCGGTTTTTTGCGGACATCCTGATTGTAAGTTCCAGATTGGGAAGATAGGGCTGTGACACACAGACCAAGAATCAGTTCCACAGAGCATAGCAATTTTTTGGTTCAATGTTTACAGGTCGGGATGGCGTTTTTGCGAGGCCACGGTGGGGGCATTTCAATCCAGGCGAGGGATTGTCAGTTACCGAGTATTTGCCACGCCAGGAGAAACGTAGAGATTTGAACCCTCTCCCTCTTATCAATTTCATGCCGCGAAGCGTTCACTGCATAACAAGTGACCGTGGTTCTGCCTGCATATTGAATGTCCGCTTTGAGACTAGGCCGGTGAGCAGAAAACACTCCGTTGAACCACACTTATAGGCCCGCAGCTTCCAAAGAGGGCCGCGTCATGACATTTCCTATCAGCAAAGCTCCCTGGAACAAGGGAAAGCTCGTTGGCCAGAAGCTACCGCTTAAACTCGAACAAATATGGGCTATCCGCATCCGGTTAGAGATTGCAGAGAACATCCGCGAGCTTGCGATGTTCAACATGGCGATTGATTGCAAACTCCGATCCTGCGACATGGTAAAGCTCTTGGTTCGAGATATTTCGAGAAACGGAGAAGTTTTGGATCGGGCACAAGTCATTCAGCAGAAAGCCAGCCAGCCTGTTCAGTTCGAGATAACCAAAAAGACTCGCGAATCGGTCGAAGCGTGGATCGAATTTCGCGGACTATCAGGTATGGATTATTTATGGCCGAGCCGGATGAAAAAATTTGACCACATCACGACTCATCAATATGCCCGTATCGCCAAGAAGTGGATAACCAGCATCGGACTCGATGCTTCCGTCTATGCCACTCACTCAATGAGGCGTAGCAAAGCGACATTGATCTACAAGAAGACCAAAAATCTCAGAGCTGTCCAGTTGCTACTTGGGCACACGAATATGTCCAGTACCGTGCGATACCTTGGTGTCGAGGTGGAGGATGCTCTGGAGATCGCGGAGAGTATTGAGATCTAGGTGCGTAATTTGTAACCCTGGTCACCTTGGATGCCGCAGACGCTGCCAGCCCCGGTCGATGATCACCCTTGGGTCTCGAACAGGCTCCTCCGTAAACAGAAGCGAACATTCGATGCACCCTCAATTACCGGTCTTGTCACTCTCCGAGACGGGCAAAATCGCCTTTCAAGACCCCGGCAATGGATCGGGCGGACACACAGTTCTGGCACGTCGATCATCAGTGTAACGGGCGTGTGTCCGGTTGTTCGGGTAAAGCACCACAGGACTACACCAATCGCACGTCCAGATAAGTCCTGATTTGATGCACAGACAGGGCGCAGCGACGGCACGCTTCGGAAATGAAATGGCCTAATTCTTGAGTGCTGACCTACGTGCAAGATTGGTATCAAACATTCAGGTATTAAAGGTCATGTTGGTAACGCCTTGCTCTGTCGAGCATAAGGTGCGCAATCCGCTGTCCCAGTTCGAAACCTTCCTGCACAGTCACCAGCTGCGCGCTTGGTTTATCTCGCCCCCAGGCCTCCCCGGC
>JAWWAT010000535.1:0-2702 GCA_033721635.1 Marinobacter sp.
AAGGGCTCATTTGTCGCCAGCATGGTTCCCGGCGCAAACGAGCTCGGTGAACAAAGTCCTCTGATGCATCTTTTCGAGGGGCACCCCCGAACACTGTTCGATCTTCTGGAAGTGCGGGAACAACTGGAGGGCCAGGCAGCGTACCTGGCCGCCCAGCGGGCAACACGGCTGGACAGGCATCACATCACCAAGGCGTTTCGCGCCCTGGAGGATACCGACCCGCTCAGCAATGCCAGGCTCGACCACGGTTTTCACCTGGCGATTGTTGAGGCATCTCACAATCCGGTTCTGGTGCACGTGCTCAATAGCCTGAAAAACATGATGCTGTTGACCGTTCAGGCCTCGGTTGCCAACCTGAATCCAAGAGAAGAAATGCGCAAGAAAATCGTCCGCCAGCACCGGCAGCTGTATGAAGCCGTGATTGCCGGCAAGCCGGCGAATGCCCAGAAAGTAGCGATGGCCCATGTGCGTTTTGTAAGCGATGCCATGAGAGACATGGAGAAGGATGGCGGCACACTCATCCGGCTACCAGTCAATCAGGAAGCGGCCAATGAATATTCCCGGGCACGCACCTGAGCATGGCAAAAAGCTTGCATTGAACAATCATTCGACCACAATGTCATGCAGCGAACGGCGGTGAAATTCGGTAAAACGCTCTCTTCAAGGGATTGATTTCCGGATCCACAGTCCGTAAAACATGCGCCTTTGAATTACAGCCCCAGGAGTCACCCATGGCGGACCAAGCGCCTTTGATCTGCAGGGACATTCACAAGACCTTTGACCAGCTCGAGGTACTCAAAGGTATTTCACTGGAGACCCGCAAAGGCGATGTGGTTTCCCTGATCGGCAGCTCCGGCTCCGGCAAGAGTACCTTCCTGCGTTGCATCAACCTGCTGGAAACACCCACCTCCGGCGACATTATCGTGCACGGTGACCCAATAAGGTTCACAACCAACCGCAAGGGCGAACGTATTCCGGCGGACAACAAGCAGGTTGAGCTGATCCGGGCAAAACTTTCCATGGTGTTCCAGAGCTTCAATCTCTGGTCCCACATGACCGTGCTGGAAAACATCATTGAAGCGCCCGTCCACGTGCTCAAGGTTCCCAAGAAGGAAGCCATCGAGCGCGCCGAAGCCTACCTGAACAAGGTGGGCATCTATGAGCGCAAGGACTACTACCCGGCCCAGATGTCTGGTGGTCAGCAGCAACGGGCGGCGATTGCCCGGGCCCTGGCCATGGAACCCGAGGTCATGCTGTTTGACGAACCTACGTCGGCGCTGGACCCTGAGCTGGTGGGGGAGGTACTGAAGGTTATGCAAAGCCTGGCCGAGGAAGGCCGCACCATGATCGTGGTCACCCACGAGATGGCGTTCGCAAGGGATGTGTCGAGTCAGGTCCTGTTTTTGCATCAGGGCGTGATCGAGGAACAGGGTACCCCCGAAAAAGTTTTTGATCACCCGGATTCGGAACGCATGAAGCAGTTCCTGACTCCCAACTTTTGACACTCGGTGCTATCTTGAACCGGTGAAGAAATAAAATGTTGGAACCAAAAACTTCCATCAAAAATAAAGCCCAAAAGGCAAACCACTGGAGAAGTGACACATGAAAAAAATGATTTTTGCAGCAAGCTGCGCTCTCGCCCTGATTGCTGGTGGCGCACAGGCCCAGGACCGGGATCTGCGCATCGCGTTCGACGTGCCCTACGAGCCGTTTGAATACAAAGATGAAAATGGCGAACTGACCGGTTTCGAGGTGGAGCTGGCCGAAGCCATGTGCGAAGAAATGAACGCCAACTGCGAATTCGTGATCCAGGCATGGGACGGCATGATTCCGGGCCTGCTGGCACGCAAATTCGATCTGATCATGTCTTCCATGTCCATCACGCCGGAGCGGGCCGAGCGGGTTCTTTTCTCCGAGCCGTACTACAACACCCCGGGTGGCTGGTTCGCCCGCGAAGATTTCAGCACTGACGTCACCGACATGTCTGCAATGGAAGGCATGACTGTGGGCGTTCAGCGCGGCACAACCATGGACACCTATGTCACCGAGAACATGGGCGGTATTGTTACCATCAAGCGTTACACCACTGCCGATGACATGGTCCTGGACCTGGAAGGCCAGCGTCTGGACGTGGTCTTCGTCGACTATCCCGTTGGCGAGCAGACCATCCTGACCAAGGAAGGCTTCAAGGAAGTCGGTGAGCCGGTCAAGCTGGGTGAAGGTGTAGGCGTGGCCATGCGCCAGCGTGATACCGACCTGGCCGAGGAGGTTAACGCGGCCCTGGCGACGCTGAAGGAAGATGGCACCTACGACACCATCATGAAAAAGTACTTCAATTACGACATCAAGATGTAAATCTGCCGAGGGGTGGCCCATCGGGGCCGCCCCTGCTTACCGGACTTTCCCATGCTTGATCTGAAAGGCTATGGCCCGGCCCTAATGGAAGGGGCAATAGTCACCATTGAACTGGCCTTCCTGTCTCTCGCTCTGTCGGTAGCCCTGGGACTGATTGGTGCGTCTGCCAAACTGTCACAAAGCCGGGTTGCCAAAGGGATTGCGACTACCTATACCACCCTGATTCGTGGCGTGCCCGACCTGGTAATGATGCTGTTGTTCTACTATGGCGGCCAGGTTGCAGTGAATATGCTCTCGGATTACATCTGGAAAGCTTACGAAATCGACTTTTTCTTTCAGTTCGACCC
>JAWWAT010000536.1:0-2688 GCA_033721635.1 Marinobacter sp.
ACAGGAATCACCAGCAGCGCCAGAATGACAGCGGAAATCATACCGCCCACCATAGGTGCCGCAATCCGGCCCATCACCTCCGACCCTGTACCGGTGCCAATCATAATGGGCACAAGCCCTCCGATAATGGCGGCCGCCGTCATCATGATCGGCCGCACCCGCATACCGGCACCGTGTAGTACTGCATGGCGAAGTGTTTCTCGCCTTGGCGTCAGTCCTTTGTCTTCACACGTTTCCAGCATTGCGTTATAGGCCTGATTCAAATAAACCAGCATGATCACACCAATCTCTACCGCAACGCCGGCCAGCGCGATGAAACCGACACCGACGGCTACCGAAAAGTTATAGCCAAGCAGATACATCAGCCAGATAGCACCGATCATCGCAAACGGCAGCGTGCCCATAATGATTCCCACCTCAGCAAAACGGCGGAAGTTAAGGAACAGCAGAATGACGATGATGGCCAGCGTCAACGGCACCACATAGCTCAGTTTTTCCTTCGCACGGAGCATGTACTCATACTGACCAGACCAGTTGATAGAATAACCGGGAGGTAGATCCAGCTTTTCACTCACGGTAACCATGGCCTGTTCAACATAGGTGCCCACGTCGACACCCTCAATGTCCACAAAGGTCCAGCCGTTCAGGCGGGCATTCTCACTCTTGATGGCAGGCGGGCCATCCTCCACACCGATATCCGCCACATCTGCCAGCGCAATGCGTTGGCCGGATGCGGTGACGATGGGCAGTTGCTCCAGCTTCTCGGGCGAATCCCGGTAATCTTCTGGATAGCGAAGATTGATGGGGTAGCGCTCAAGCCCCTCGATGGTTCGCGACACATTGATACCACCAATCGCCGAGGCCACAACCTGTTGAACATCCGCGATATTCAGCCCATAACGAGCGGCACGCTCACGATCAATATCCACCTTGATGTAGCGGCCCCCAGCGACCCGCTCAGAGTAGACGGAGGCTGTACCGGGGATGTCTACCATAACTTCCTCAAGGCGTTTACCGATATTCTGGATGACGGTAAGGTCCGGGCCGGCAATCTTGATGCCCACCGGCGTTTTAATACCCGTTGCCAGCATATCGATGCGCGTGATAATCGGCATGACCCAGGCATTGGTTACCCCAGGGAACCGAATCAGAGTATTGAGCTCCTGCTTCAGCTTTTCGGTGGTCATACCTTCCCGCCATTCATCCCTTGGCTTGAGCTGGATAAAAGTCTCGATCATCGTTAACGGTGCCGGATCAGTAGCGGTATCCGCTCGCCCCACTTTGCCGAACACAGTCTCAACTTCGGGTACGGTGGCAATCAGCTTATCCGTCTGCTGCAACAACTCCCTGGCTTTTCCGATGGAAATGCCCGGGTAGGTGGTGGGCATGTACATCAGGTCGCCTTCATCCAGTGGCGGGATGAACTCACTGCCGATTTTGGTGGCAGGCCAGAGGCCCACAGCCAATACCAGCAACGCAGCAATAACCGTCGTTTTCGGGAAGCGTAACACCAGCTTCAGAACCGGCATGTAAACGCCAACCAGCAGGCGGTTCACGGGGTTCTTGTGCTCCGGTAGCACCTTGCCGCGAATAAAATACCCCATCAGCACTGGCACCAGCGTCACTGCCAGGGCTGCACTCGCCGCCATCGCGTAGGTTTTGGTGAATGCCAGGGGCGCAAACATCCGCCCTTCCTGCGCCTCCAGGGCGAACACCGGCACAAAACTGACCGTGATAATCAGTAGCGAGAAAAACAGCGCCGGCCCCACTTCGGAGGCTGACCGGGCGACGACCTCCCAGCGGTTCTCAGGTGTCAGCGGCGTACGCTCCATATGCTTGTGCATGTTCTCAATCATCACAATGGCGCCGTCGATCATGGCACCAATGGCGATGGCGATCCCTCCGAGAGACATGATATTGGCGTTGATCCCTTGCCAGTGCATAACACTAAATGCCGCCAGGATGCCCACGGGGAGACTGAGAATCGCTACCAGCGATGAGCGCACGTGGAACAGGAAGACGATGCACACCAGGCCGACCACCAGGAACTCTTCAAGCAGTTTGAATCCCAGGTTATTGACGGCCCGTTCGATCAGCCCGGAGCGGTCGTAAACCGTCACCACTTCCACACCGTCGGGCAGGCTGGATTTCAAGTCTTCCAGCTTCGCCTTCACGCCGTTAATGGTGGCCTGGGCGTTTTCACCAAAGCGCATGACCACAACACCGCCTACGGTTTCTCCTTCCCCATTCAGCTCGGCAACCCCGCGGCGCATTTGAGGGCCGACTTCAACACTGGCTACATCTTTCAGAAGTATGGGAGTACCGTTGTCATCGAGGCCCAGCGGGATAGACAACAGATCCTCGCGGGACTGGATATAGCCAGACGTGCGCACCATGTATTCCGCTTCCGCCATTTCGATCACGGACGCACCCACTTCCTGGTTGCCCCGTTTGATCGCGTTCTGGATGTGAGCCAGCGGGATGCCCAATGCCCGGAGCTTTTCCGGGCTGACCTTGACCTGATATTGCTTCACCATACCGCCCAGCGCGGCCACCTCAGACACACCCGGCACCGTTTGCAGCTCGTATTTCAGGAACCAGTCCTGCAAGCTGCGCAGCTGGCTCAGATCGTGGTTGCCGGTGCGGTCAACCAGGGCATAGAGATACACCCAGCCCACTCCGGTGGCA
>JAWWAT010000537.1:0-2677 GCA_033721635.1 Marinobacter sp.
CCGCCAAGCTTCGCCTCGCGCTCAATATCCACTACCTGCCCCTTGCCGGGCCGCGCCGTGGCGGTTATCCGGGTAGGCTGGCCAAACATGGACGCTCCGAGCCTGAGTACCGAAAGGCCATTCACCTGAGCCACTTCCTCGCCGGTGGTGGCAATCATCACCACACCCCGGCTGATCTGCTCGCGGCTTCGTTCCCGCACCCGGCTGGCCCGGTATTCCCGCTCATCAATGGCCTGCTGAAGGTGGCTGGCTTCGACCGTATCGGCCCCGGCCTGCCCCGCCCAGTGGTCTGCCTCACTCAGAATGTCCCGGAGCACCCGATCGTGGGCGGTCAGTTTGCGTTGGTCTGCCGCTAACCGGCTCGCATGCTCGATCAGCCGGGCTACGGCTCCCCGCTCGAGGGGCCGCATCTTCAAAGCCCGAGACATGGTAGCGATCATCCGGGCGTAGAGTTCGTAGCAGTCGTCATTACGATCAAGATCATCCTCAAAATCCGCCTCAACCTTGAACAGGTCCAGGAAATCCGGATCGTAATGGGACAACAGGTAATACAGCATCCGGTCCCCGAGCAGAACCACTTTGACCGACACCGGAATCGGCTCCGGCTGCAGACTGACGGTACTTACCAGTCCATAGAGCCGCTCCAGGGACTCGATGCGGATTTCACCGGATGACAGAATCCGCTTCAGGCTTTCCCAGGCCATGGGCTGAGTCAGCACCCGCCGGGCATCGATGATCAGATAGCCGCCGCTGGCGCGGTGCATGGAACCACCGCGAATCAGCGTGAAATCCGTGTAGAGATTGCCCTGGCGGGCCCGGTGTTCAATCTGCCCCGCCAGGTGCTGATGATTGGGCAGGTCCTCGTAAATCACCGGTGCGCCTACGGTATCGGCGTTATCCACCAGCAAATTGACCTTGTAGCGGGCAAGCAGGCCGACAGGTGGCCCGTTATCACTGTCCTGAAAGGCTTCGGCATGTTCCACCACGTCTTCACGGACCGCATCCAGGTAATCGACAATATCCGGGAGGTGAGACCACTTTTCCCTGAGTTCCCCGATCGGGCCGCCCAGCGTCAGCTGCACCATTTCTTCATTCAGGGCGTGTACCCGCTCCCGTACTTCTTTTCGCATTCGGGGAATCTGCTGAATGGTCTGCTGCAGCTTTTTCTGCAGTTCCTCAACCTTGGATTCAACCAGCTGTTTTTCTTCATCGGAAAACTTCTTGTATTCCTCAGGATCGATCACCTCGCCCTTGCGCATGGGGGCAAAGGTAAAACCGGCTGGTGTGGTAATCATGGCAATATTGTTGCGGTTGGCCTCTTCCTGGATCTCGAAAAGACCCTGGTGCTGGCGCTTGGCCATTTCTTCCTGCAGCTCCTGCAGTCGGGCCTGGTATTCCTCACTTTCAAAAGTGGCTGGAATGACCGTGCGCAACTCCTCCGCCAGATCACTCATGTCTTTCTTGAATTGCCGCCCTTCTCCGGCCGGCAGCTTCAAGGCATTCGGTCGGTCCGAGAACTGGAAGTTATAGACATGACACCAATCCGGCGGAACCGGTTGCCTGGCTGCTTGAAGGGAAAGAAAGCGCTCGACAAGTTCGTGCTTCCCCGCCCCGGAGGGCCCGAGGACGAACAGATTGAAGCCCTCTGCCTGGATACCGGCGCCAAACTCCAGCGCCCTCAAGACCCGATCCTGACCGTAAGGACGTTCAAGATCCTGCAGGTCTTCGGTAGTGATGAAATCCAGTTTGTCTTCCGGGCAACCGTGGTAAACCTGGGTTTCGGTTAACGGGGCGGGTAGCGGCATTACATCCTCCTGATGGTTCCCAGCGAAAGTGGGATACGCCGATTACGTCAAACGAGTAATCCGGGGGCAACGCCCCCTCATCAGGAAACTATAGATGATGGCGGGCGCCCTGCTCCAACAATCAGGGCACTAACGCCACTCGAGGGTCTTGGGCTCCACCGCATGTTCACAGAACAGATGCCCCACGTCCGGCACCGCAAAGCAGCGGTCACCGCGCTGGGGCTGTCGGGCGTTAAACTCGGTGTGGCTGATACCGACCTCCCAGAGCTCCTCGCACTCCCAGCCATCGGGCTTGAGTTCGATCCGCACTTCGGCACCGATCAGGTTGATGGCCTCAATCCGAAACGGCAGATGGGCCTGGTCACTGGCGGACTGGGTCAGGCGAACTTCGTGGGGTCTCAGATAGAGCTGGGCGTCATCGTTCTCACAACCTTCCGGCAGACGAATCCAGGCGTCGCCCTGGCTCATGACGCCGTCGCGGATCTTGCCGGACAACACATTTACCTGGCCCAGAAACTCGAACACAAACCGGCTGTCCGGGCGGCCATAGAGCTCCAGGGGCGTATCAACCTGCTCAATCCGGCCATTGCTCATGACCACCACCTGATCGGACAGCTCAAGAGCTTCTTCCTGATCGTGGGTCACGAACACACTGGTGAAGTGCAGCTCATCATGGAGGCTCCGCAGCCAGCGGCGCAGGTCTTTTCGCACCTTGGCATCGAGCGCGCCGAAGGGTTCATCCAGCAAAAGAATCTCTGGCCGCATGGCCATGGCACGAGCCAACGCAATGCGCTGCTTCTGGCCACCGGAGAGTTGTGCCGGATACCGGTCAGCGAGATGTTCCAGCTGCACCATTTCCAGCAGGTCTTTTA
>JAWWAT010000538.1:0-2663 GCA_033721635.1 Marinobacter sp.
CACCCTCTGCCAGGCGGCTATCCCGCTTTGGCTCAGCCAGCTGGCCAGACGCAGCAGATCTCGCTGATAGCTTTCGCAGGTTCTGGGGGAATGCCGTTTTTCAGAAGCCAGGTGCCGGATGAAATCCGTCAGCGGCCTGGAGAGTTCCTGGGGCACCGCCGGGGTCTCCGGAACCTTCGACACTCTAGCGGGACTCCGTCGCCATATCGGTGACCGGGACAGCCGTGGTATGGCGCTGCACCATGGGAGGCAAAAGGCGACTGAGGGTGTCACTGATGTAGCTCAGAAACAGCGACCCCATGCTCTGGTCGAAATAGCCGGGCTGGCAGCTACCAACCGCAAACACTCCCACCAGCTCATCGTGCCTCAGCGGCACAAGGGCCACAGAGGCAATCGGTTCCTCGCGGTCCGGGAACAGAAATTCCCGTTCGCTCTCCCGGAATTGGCCGCACACGGCACGCTCGCCTTCCAGCAAACTGCCCAGCCGCTCACTGGCCACGGAGGGACTCACCACATGCAACGCACCCTGAGAGGCCTCAGGCAGCTCGACATCGGTGAACAATAGAACGGAGGCGGCGTCGAGCCCGAAATCACCACGGATGCTGTCGTCAATCGCCGCGGCCATGTCATTGAGGGTCCGGGCCTCAATCACCTGCATCAACAAACGTTTGCTCTTCTCGAACAATCGGTCGTTGTGGCGGGCGACGGACACCAGCTCCACCAACTCCCTGCGCAGAGTGTCACGCTGTTCCCGGAACAGATGCACCTGGCGCTCAACCAGGGAAATGGCCCGGCCACTGTCATGGGGCAGGGTCAGACCGCGCAGCAGTTCGTCCTGGTCGACAAAGAAATCCGGGTTGGCTCGAAGGTAGTCCGCTACCTCTTCCCGGGTAAGCTCACCGGCCTTCTGGCGGGCCGTTTGTTCTGTCATGGAGTACTCCTGGCTGTCAGGATCGTTGTTTGTGGGGGCGACCGCTCCTGCGGCGGCGACCACCAGATTCACCTGGCAGCCTCAACTGCCCCTCGAATACGCTGGTTGCAGGCCCCTCCATCATAACAGGCGCCCCTTCACCCTGCCATTCAATGACCAGCTTGCCACCCCGCAGCTCCACTTCTACCCGAGAATCCAGCAGCCCTCGCAAGCTGCCGGCCACGACGGCGGCACAGGCGCCACTGCCGCAGGCCAGGGTCTCGCCAGAGCCCCGCTCAAATACGCGGAGGCGAGCATGGGTCCGATCCAGGATCTGCAAAAATCCGATATTGGCCCGGGACGGAAAGCGGGGATGCCTCTCGAGCTTGGGGCCCAGCGTTTCCACCGGGGCCTGATCCACGTCCTCAACCAGCAGAACACCGTGCGGATTGCCCATGGACAGGGCACTCAGCTCTACCGTCTGGCCGTCAACATCCACGGTGTAGACATCCTTGCGACGATCTGCCGCAAACGGAATGGCCGGTGGATTGAATTCGGGCACGCCCATATTGACCATGACCATGCCTTCACGACCGACTCGAAGCTCGATCACACCCTTCGCGGTCTGAACACGGATCACTTTTTTGTTGGTCAACCGCTGGTCACGGACAAACCGGGCAAAGCAGCGGGCACCGTTACCACACTGCTCCACCTCGGACCCGTCCGCATTGAAAATACGGTAGCGAAAATCGACATCAGGCAGTCCCGGCGGCTCCACCACCAGCAACTGGTCAAACCCGATCCCGAAGTTCCGATTGGCCAGTTCCCGGATCATCTCGGGGCGCAGGCGGAACGGCTGGCTGATGGCGTCCACCACCATGAAGTCATTACCCAACCCGTGCATCTTGGTAAATCGAAGCATGGGGCCCTGAGTCCGGCGTTGCTGTGTCATCTCCTCGCCCCCGCTCATTCCGGAAGGCAGCTCTCAGGTGCGAGCTGGTCTTCGAGGGTTTCACGGCGACGGACAACGTGCACCTGGTCGCCATCGACCATGAGTTCCGGCGGACGGTTCCGGGTGTTGTAGTTGGAGCTCATGACAAAACCATAGGCGCCGGCAGAGCGAACTGCCAGCAAGTCGCCAGCCTGGAGGCGCAGATGCCGGTCCTTGCCCAGGAAGTCACCGGTTTCGCAGACCGGACCGACCAGGTCCCAGGCTTTTTCCTCGCCCTGCTGATGCGGCTTGACCGGGATGATGGCCTGCCAGGCGCTGTACAGGGCCGGGCGGATCAGATCGTTCATGGCCGCGTCGATAATGGCAAAATTCCGGTGTTCGGTGCACTTCAGGAACTCGACCCTCGTGACCAGAATGCCGGCATTGGCGGCGATGGAACGGCCCGGCTCGAGAATAAGCTCCAGCTTCCGGTCGCCGAGACGTTCGGCGAGCGCCTTCACATAATCCGAAGGCTGCGGCGGCTGCTCCTGGTTGTAGGTGACACCCAGGCCACCCCCCATATCCAGATGATGGATGTGGATCCCCTGGTCCGCCAGGGAATCAATCAGGGCCAGTACGCGGTCAAGAGCGTCCAGGAACGGGGACACGCTCGTCAGTTGTGAGCCGATGTGACAATCGACACCTTTCACGTCGAGATTCGGCATACCTGCGGCACGGGCGTATACCTGGGGCGCTTCGGCAATATCAATTCCGAACTTGTTCTCTTTCAGACCCGTGGAAATATAGGGATGGGTACCGGCA
>JAWWAT010000539.1:0-2661 GCA_033721635.1 Marinobacter sp.
CCTGCCCCGTCCATGGCCGATGCCTCATACAGGTCCCGGGGGATGGCCTGCAAAAGCCCCATGCACAGCAGCATCATGTAGGGA
Organism: Marinobacter sp.; assembly: GCA_033721635.1. GTDB lineage: Bacteria > Pseudomonadota > Gammaproteobacteria > Pseudomonadales > Oleiphilaceae > Marinobacter. Next base: position 85 of record JAWWAT010000539.1, read on the forward strand.
TAGCCAAGCCAGGTATTCACGATCAGAATCATGGTTCGGGCCAGCGCCGGGTCACTGAACCAGTCCGGACGAATGCCGAACAGGCCCTCAAGTACCAGATTGATCTCACCGAAGTTCTGATTGAACAAGCCCTTGAACACCAGAATCGAGATAAACGCCGGCACCGCGTAGGGCAGGATCAGCATGGTGCGGTAAAAGCCCTTGCCGCGAATCTGGTCCCACTGCAGCAGGTTGGCCAGCAGCAGCCCCAGAGCCAGGGTAAAGACAACCGTGGCGACCGCGAACGAAAGCGTCCAGACGAAAATCTCGAAGAAGGGTCCACGTATGGAGGGATCGGACACTACTTTGAGATAGTTGTCCCAGCCGATATTGACCGTCCAGCCGGGCGACAGGGCATTGCCATCTCCGTCCCGGTAAAAACCGGTTTCCTGGTCCGGGAAATAGGTGACGCCGGTCTGGTTATTGGTCAGGCTGCCATTGTCATGCAGCGTAAACTGGGGATGAATCGCCGCGAAAGAACGCAGGCTGGCCTGACTCAACTCACGCCCGTCTTCGGTGATCAGGGTCAGTTCTGAGAGTTGCCCCCGGAGCTGGATGATCTCGCGAATGGACAGAGGTTCACCTTGCGGCTTGCCCGACACCGGCAAGACCGGTGCCGAGCGCTCGCCCGCCTCCAGGTTTACCGGTGTTGAAGTCAGGTTCTGATGCTCTCCCTCAAGCCAGAAGACATAGCCTTCGTCGGTTTTATAAAGCTGGTAGTCGTAGCGAACCGCTTCAGACTGGTAGGTCCGGCTCAGAAGGTTTTCCTGCACCTGCTCGAAACTCAGCAGGTTGCTGGCACTGTAGTTGGTAAAGCCGATGCCGACGGTGTACATCAAGGGAAAAATGACGAATAGCCCCATGCCGGCGATGGCCGGAAAAATGTACCGGTGCGCGTACAGCTTCTTGCTGACAAACACCGCAACAGCCGAAGCGGTGAGCACCAGAAACAGCATGGCGAAGACAAACTCACGCTGGGCGTAGAGTGCCAGTATGAGATAGAGCGCGGCACCGACCAACGCCGTCAGCGCGCCCCATTTGAGAAATACTCGGGTCATGGAGTGTCTGCTTTCAATACCGGGAGAGGACAGGGTTTCCGTTATCATTGTAGTCAGCCCGTTGATTACCGTCGCTCATCGGCAACGGTGGATGTTCGTGCACGTCTCAGCGGGCCGGTGTCGGACGGAAGCAAAGCCGTCCGACACCGGGTTACCCTTCTGCTTAGCGGGTAATTCGCTGTGCTGCTGCGTTCAGGGCATCTTCAACGGACTGGCGTCCGGACGTGATGTTTTGCAGGGCCGGCCCCATGGACGACCAGAAAGCACCCATGGCCGGTACGTTCGGCATGGGTTCGCCCAGCTGGGCATTCTCGAAGGTCGCCTTGATATTGGGATCGGAGGAGAGTTCATCCATGAATTCCTTGTTGGCCACAGCACCCAGGGGAACGTCGTTGTTCACCATTTTCAGGCCCTTGACGGAGAGCGCGTAGTTTTCCAGGAATTCAACCGCCAGATCCTTGTTGGGACTGGCAGAGTTCAGGGTCGCGGCCATGACGCCCACCATGGGTTTGCTGGGCTGGCCATCCACCGTCGGAATGGTGGTTACGCCGAAGTTGATGCCGCTTTTCTCAAGGTTGCCCCAGGCCCAGGGGCCGTTGATCATCATGGCCGTCTCGCCCTTGTTGAAGCTGGACTCCATGGCGCTGTAGTCGGCTCCGCGGGGCATCACGCCCTCCTCGATCAGACGGGTCAACGCTTTGGCACCTTTGATGGCCCCTTCGGTGTTCACGCCGGTGTCCTTAACATTCACTGAGCCATCGGCGTTTTCACCAAAAATGTATCCGCCGGCTGCCGCCAGCATCGGCCAGGTAAAGTAGGTGTTGTTGTAATCCCACAGAATGGCGCGCTTACCGTCTTCCGCCAGCTTTTGGTGAACGGCAGGAATGTCCTCGAAGGCGCTGGGAGGCTCTGGCAAAAGATCCTTGTTGTAGATCAGGCCTATAGACTCGACCGCCATCGGGTAGCCGTACATCTTGCCGCCCACCGTGACCGCATCCCAGGTAAAGTCATAGTTGGCGTCAATCACACTCTGGGACGGTTTGATCTCGGAAATAATACCGCTCTGGGCCCATTCGCCGAAACGGTCGTGGGCCCAGATGAAGATATCCGGGCCATTGCCGGTTGCGGCAGATTGCTGGAATTTGTCGGTAGCGCTGTCCGGGTGGGCGACTTCAACCGGGATACCGGTTTCTTGAGTGAACCAGTCCCCCACTTCCTGCAGGCCGTCATAGCCCTTGTCACCGTTGATCCAGACCAGAAGCTTGCCCTCTTCGATCTCGGCATGGGCCGGCGCGGAAACGCCGAAGGTAGCGGCAACAATGGAGGCTGCGAGAGAGCTGCGGATAAAAGTTCGACGATTCATCAGGTGATTCCTCTGTATGTTCTTGCCTTATTCTTGTTTTCCGGCCATTCACGAGGTTGTCGGGCCGGACTGAACGCAAACTTTCTTTTGCGAGTATTGGCACTGTGTGGCAATTCC
>JAWWAT010000540.1:0-2658 GCA_033721635.1 Marinobacter sp.
TATCGGGCCCAATTGAAATTATTGGCCCAATCGAGCGCTTCTGCCAATGGCAGCGGTGGGCTGTAGCGATAACCCTGGCCGACATCACAGCCCAGAGCAAGCAAGCGCTCTTCCTGCTCGGCGGTTTCCACCCCCTCTGCCACTGTGCGTCGCTGAAAGCTCTGGGAAAGCCGTAGAATAGCCTCCACGATCATCGAGTTATCCTGGTTTCCGATCAGATCACCCACAAAGGTTTTATCAATTTTCACTTCCCTCGCCGGTAATGTCCGGAAGTAGTTAAGCGACGAGTAGCCGGTGCCAAAATCATCGAGGGAAATGCAAAGCCCGATATCGCGGCAGACACCGAGGTTCTTCATGACGGTACTGGTATCGTCCAGAGCGGTGGTTTCCAGGATCTCAATGATCAGACGGTCACGAACCTCGTGGGGACAGTCGTCCATGGTACTCATGATGTCTGCCGGGAAATGGTCGCTCAGGAAGTGCGAAGGGCTCAGATTGATACTGACCGTGTAGGGCAAGCCCAGATTCATGAACTCGCAGATAACACCGACGGCACTTTCCATGACGAACAGACCAACCTGCCTTGCGTAGTCACTGAACTCCAGATGCTCCAGAAAATGGGCCGGTGAAAGAATGCCTTCCTTCGGATGGTTCCAGCGGATCAGGGCTTCAAACCCCTCCACTGTTCCGGTTCGATAGTTGATCTTGGGCTGATAGAAAAGTTCGAACTGTTGTTCAGACAACGCCTCATCCATTTGCTCGAGAACACGAACCCGCTCCTTCCGAGTGAAGTGCGAGGCAAGGTCAAACATGCTGAAACTGTCTTTTCCAGCATCTTTCGCCGCATACATGGCCTGATCGGCATGGCGTAAGAGCGTATCCGGGTCTTCTGAATCATCCGGGTAAACAGTGACGCCCATACTCGCCGAGAGTTTCATGACCGAATTCTGATAACTTATGGGACACCGGACAGACTCCAGGATCCGATCGTAGACCTTGGAATCTTCGACATCTCGCAAAACAGCAACGAATTCGTCGCCGCCAAGCCTGCCGACGGCATCGTGTTGTCGAAGGGTCGCTTTCAGTCGTTCAGAAACGATTTTCAGAACCGCGTCGCCCACCGCATGGCCGTGCAGGTCGTTGATTGCTTTGAATCCGTCAAGATCAATGAAGCAGAGTGCGACCGTGCCTCGGCGCAAATTGGCTTCATGCAGCTCCTGAGTAAAGATTTCCGTCAGTCGTCGACGGTTTGGCAAGCCCGTCAAGGCGTCGTAATTTGCAGCCGTCTCCAGCCGTTTCTGATGTTGCTGCTTTTCATGGTGCAGACGGTTGCGTTCGATCAGGTTGCCAAGGGTCTGTAGCAACGGGTCCAGTTCTTCAGCCAGCCTCGATTTATAGCCTCCAAGGCGGTTGGCTAAACCCACGAGGCCAACCTGCTGATCACCGGAAAACACGGGAACCCCTATGTAGGACTTGATGTCGGGGTGCCCCTCCGGTAACCCCCCGCGGCGGGGGTCGGAAGCAACGTGTTCAGAGATGACCACCTCTCCGGTGGTCATTGGCAGTGCAAGCAGAGTATCAAGACGCTCGAAGATCAGGCCCCGGCGCTCTACCTGCTGGTAGAGCGCCTGTGTTTTGGGGTTCCAGGCGATATTGGTGATGGCGCCGATCTTGAGATACGGATCCCCGTTTCCCTTGAACAGGGTTTCGCCGATAAAGCCGAACTGACTGCCGGTGAGGGAAAGCAGATCATTGAGAATTTGCTCAAGGGCAGCGTGCTGGTTATCACTGGTCAAAAAAACATTCAGGGCACGCTGTATGGAGCGATTCAGATGAGAAACCTCCACGAACTCATGGTTATCGATCAACAGATAGGTGCGCTCGAGCTCATCCTCGATCATCGTTGCCAGATTCCGGAGGATGTCCAGATCCAGTTCCCCTAGTTCGCGAGGCTTGTCATCAATGATGCAGATGGTGCCGATTTTGAAGCCGGTCGGTTCCCGTACCGGCATACCCGCATAAAAACGAACATGCGGTGCACCTGTGACCAATGGGTTCTGGCTGAACCGGGGATCTTTCGTGGCGTCGTTAACGATAAAGGCTTTGTCTTGCTGAATAGCGTAGTCGCAGAAGGCGACTGAGCGGGGGGTTTCGCTGGTATCAAGTCCCTGACGGGACTTGAACCATTGACGCTCTGCATCCAACACGGAAAACAGGGACGTTTTTACTCCATAGTATTGGCGCGCAATGCGGGTGATACGTTCAAATCGGTCTTCTGGCGGGGTGTCGAGAATGCCCAGCCTTTCCAGGGCAGTGAGTCGACGCTTTTCCAGGGTACTGCTGTCCATGGTTGTGACTCACTCTGTGCGAGTATATGAATGGCTCTGCAGGAGCTTTATGGCGTCTTCAGCAGGCAGAGGTTTTGACAGTAGATAGCCCTGGCAAAGATGACAACTCATTTCATGTAACAGTTCGAACTGCGCCAGTCATTTGAACCGTACGACCAGCTCATGCAAATCCTTTGCAATCTGCTCAATGCTTCTGACGCATTCTTTGGACTCCTCCCCCTTGGCCAAATTGTTGGTTGCCAGATCCGATATTTTTTCAACCTGCTCGTTTATCTGATCCGATACCTGTGCCTGTTGCTCGACCGCGGCA
>JAWWAT010000541.1:0-2651 GCA_033721635.1 Marinobacter sp.
AGGGCAAGGGCGCGCGGGCGGAGATTGGCAGCAAGACCGTGCTGCTCGGCAACCGCCGGCTGATGGACGAAGAGAAGGTCGACATGGCGAGCCTGAAGGACGAGGCCGCGCGTCTGCAGAGTGCGGGTCAGACCGTGGTGCACGTCGCCCAGGACGGGAAGCTGGTCGGCCTTATCGCCATTGCCGATGCGCCGCGCCCCACCGCTACTGCAATGGTCAAAAAGATGCGTGAACGCGGGGTGGAGGTGGCGATGCTCACCGGCGACAACCAGGCCACCGCCGAGCGCATCGCCCGGGAACTCGGCATTGAGATGGTGATCGCCGATGTCCTTCCGGGGCAGAAAGCAGACAAGATCAAGGAGCTCCAGGCTCAGGGCAAGAAGGTTGGCATGGTGGGCGACGGTGTCAATGACGCCCCGGCACTGACCCAGGCGGAGGTGGGTTTCGCCATCGGTGCCGGCACTGATGTGGCCATTGAGAGCGCTGACGTGGTGCTGATGAAGAGCGACCCCTACGATGTGCTGGGAGCCATCGAGCTGTCGCGCGCTACCCTGCGCAAGATGCACCAGAACCTGTTCTGGGCGGTGGGCTATAACGTCATCGCCTTTCCCGCGGCGGCAGGCGTGTTCTATCCGTTGGTGATAAGCCCAGAAGTAGCGGCGCTCGCAATGTCTGGAAGCTCCGCTCTTGTTGCGGTAAATGCACTCCTGTTAAAGCGCACCCAACTGGACGGCTTAGGGTAGACGAACGCAGAACACGGATAAAACATCCTCCGAACATTAAATTGTGATCCCCAAACGAGATAGCCGAAACATAGTTGCTGGCACGCAAAAGGAAGACTGACATGACCAAAGATAACAGATCTCTGGACTCTGAGGAGCAGGATCTCGCAACACGATTTCCAACCGCCTACACCATCCTGTTTCTGCTGATCATTCTGGTTTCAGCGCTAACCTGGATTATCCCTGCAGGTCAGTACGAGCGCTCCATGAACGAAGGGGTGGGGCGGGAAGTTGCGGTGCCTGGCACCTATCAAACCGTGGACCCCAACCCCCAGGGCTTCGTTGATGTGATGCTGGCACCCACGGCAGGCTTTTACGACCCGGACAGTTACGCGGCCAACGCGATTGACGTGGCCCTGTTCGTGCTGTTTCTCGGTGGCTTTCTCGGAGTAATGAACGCCACCGGGGCCATCGACACAGGCATCCGCAGTGCCATGCACAGACTGGAAGGGCGCGAAATATGGATGATCCCGATACTGATGACGCTGTTTGCACTGGGGGGTACAACCTACGGCATGGCTGAGGAGACCCTGGCTTTCTATGCCATTCTGATTCCGGTCATTATCTCGGCGGGGTACGACGCAGTCACCGGAGTTGCCATCATTCTGGTGGGGGCCGGTATTGGTGTGCTGGGGTCAACGATCAACCCCTTTGCAACAGTCATTGCCTCCAACGCTGCGGATATTCCCTTTACAGACGGCATTGTGCTTCGGTTTGTGCTGCTTGTAGGTGGCCTTCTCATTTGCGCGGCGTACGTTATGCGCTATGCCCAAAGGGTGAAGGCCGATCCATCCCGCTCCGTGGTTGCCAAACAGAGGGATGCTCACCGCAAACTGTTCCTTCAGGGCCACGATGAGCTGGAAGACTTCGAGCTCACCGGTACGCAGAAAATTGCCCTGATCATCTTCACACTGACGTTCATCGTGATGATCTGGGGTGTTTCCTCCCAGGGCTGGTGGATGGCCAGAATGGGCGCTCTCTTCTTTGGTTCGGCCATCGTGATCGGCATCATCGCCCGGCTGGGTGAGAAAAAGCTGACCAGCAGTTTTGTTGACGGTGCCCGCGATTTGCTGGGTGTGGCGCTGGTCGTCGGGCTGGCCCGTGGCATTGTGGTGATAATGGAACAGGGCATGATTGCCGACACCATCCTGCACAGTGCGGAGACCACCCTGGGCGGCTTGCCGGAACTGGCCTTTATCAACCTGATGTTCTGGATCGAAGTGGGCATGAGCTTCTTCGTGCCTTCTTCATCCGGCCTGGCGGTACTCTCCATGCCGATCCTTGCGCCGCTGGCGGACTTTGCCAACGTGGGGCGTGATCTGGTGGTTACTGCCTTCCAGTCAGCTAACGGCCTGGTCAACCTGATCAATCCGACCTTTGCCGTGGTGGTGGGCGGCCTGGCCATCGGCCGTGTTTCCTACGATCGATGGCTGGCGTTTATCTGGCCATTGCTACTGATTCTCACAATTTTTATCAGTGTGGTGATCAGTATTGGCGCGTTTCTGTAACCCTTTCTATAACCCCAGGCAAAGGAGCATGCGACATGGCTGAGTACACACTTGGTGTTCACTCTGAAACCGGTACCCTGCGGCAGGTCATCGTCTGCCGCCCAGGGCTTGCCCACCGGAGACTGACCCCGTCGAACTGTGATGCACTGCTGTTTGATGATGTCTTCTGGGTCAAGCAGGCCCAGAAGGACCATGACGTCTTCGCCGGGATCATGCGCGCCCGGGGCGTGGAGGTGCTGGACGTTAATGAATTGCTGGCGGACACCCTCGATATCCCGGAGGCGCGGGCCTGGATTCTGGATAACCGGATCACCTGGAACCATATCGGGGTGGGTATGGTGTCTGATCTCCGCGCCTGGAT
>JAWWAT010000542.1:0-2641 GCA_033721635.1 Marinobacter sp.
AGGGTCCGGTTGGCCACCAGGAAATCCTTCACGCCAGCATCCGCCAGGTGCCGGGCCACCAGCTCAATGGTTTTGCCGGCACCGATCAGCAAGGCCTTGTTGCGAGACATGTCGGCAAAGATGTGGTGCGCCATGCTAACCGCTGCATAGGCAACGGAGACCGGATTTTCACCAATGGCGGTCTGGGTCCGTACACGCTTTGCAACCGAGAAAGTATGCTCGAACAGCCGCGACAGGAACGAACCACTGGCACCGTGTTCTCTGGCCAGGGAATAGGCATCTTTCAGCTGCCCGAGGATCTGCGGCTCTCCCAGTACCATGGAATCCAGCCCGGCGGCCACCCGCATCATGTGCCTTACAGCATCTCCGTCACGATGCACGTACAGAGCCTCTTCCAGCTCCGAAGCGTCCAGACCATGAAAGCCTGCCATCCAGCGAAGCACCATGGGTGCGCAGTCGTCATCGCCGGCCAGGTACAGTTCGGTTCGGTTGCAGGTGGATAGTATCGCAGCCTCGGTGGCGCCAGAAGTTGCCCGTAGCTCGGCAAACGCCTCGGCCATGCGCTCGGGCGTAAACGCCACTCGCTCCCGTAATTCAACGGGGGCCGTGCGATGATTGATTCCCAGCGTTAGCAGTGCCATTTCGTGGTTGTACAACCTTTTGCCGATGAGCGATACAAATACGCGCAGTAACTCAACATTTTAACGGTCAGCGGCCTGAGCTGCCACCCAAAACCACCAAGGCTTCGGCAAGTGCGGACAGGTTGGGCAAGATCAGACGCTTATGCCATTATAGGGATTCGGCCGAGGCCGGGACCCGATCTACCTCAAGAAAGGGGATGGAACGTGGTTTTCTTTGATGCGTTTTCGACAGACCATGGGAAGTTGCATGCACAAGTCCGTACCGTTTCTGGTTACCTGCCTGCTTGGCCTCACACTGGCAGGTTGTGCCAGCCTCACCGGCACTGAGGAAGCGCCTGCTCCTGCCGAAAAAACCGCCACCGAGAAAAAGACTGAGCCAAAGCCACCGGTTGAATACGCCGATTTCGAGCCAGAAACCCTCTACCTTCTTCTATCTGCTGAAATTGCCGCCCAGCGTGGCCGCTACGATATTACCCTTGTGAACTACCTGAAGGCTGCCAAGCAGTCCCGGGACCAGGTCGTTATTGAGCGGGCCATGAGGATTGCCCAGTCCCTGAACGGAGACAACGCCCAGAAGCAATTGGCCGAGCTGTGGCTGGAAATCGACCCGGATAACCTCCAGGCACATCGGATCTCTGCGATTCAGGCCGTCAAAAGCAACGACCTCCAGACCGCAATCCAACACATGGAGCGGATCATGGATCAGGGTGGCGATGCCGATTTCGACAGCCTGGCCGCCATGGCGGGCAATCTGCCCCCGGAACAACAGCAGGAGTTGCTGACCCTTTACAATGAAATGTCCAACCGCCACCCGAACACCCCGGAGCTGGAATACAGCATCGCTCTGCTATTAAAGGTAACGGGCCAACCGGAGGAAGCTCTGGACAGACTTGAACCCCTCCTGGCCGAAAACTCGAATTTCCAGCCGGCCATCATTCTCAAGGGCGACCTGCTCTACCAGACCGGCCAGAAAGACAGCGCACTGGATTACCTGCTGACAAACACCCGCCGCTTTCCCGCCAATCGGCAAATGGGGACGCTCTACGGCCGGATGCTGATTAACGAAGGCGAATTGCAGGCGGCACAGGATGAATTTGCAAGACTGGTCAAGCGCTATCCGGATACGCCGGGCCTGCGGCTTTCCCACGGACTGGTTGCACTTGAGAACGGCCAGACCGACCTGGCTCGGAAAGAACTGACAAAACTGGCCGAACAGGGCCACCACACCAGCGAAGCCAATTACTATCTGGGCCGCATTGAGGACCAGGAAGGCAACACCGAGCAGGCCATTGGCTATTACCAGAGCGTGGAACAGGGCAATTACTACTTTCCGGCCCTGGCCCGCGCCAGCTCCCTTCTGGCGGAAAATGGCCAGCTTGAGGACGCCATTGACCGCATCCGCAGGCTGCGCGAGGCCAACCCCCGGCAGGCGGAGAACTTCTGGCTGCTGGAGGTAAACCTGCTGCTGGACCAGGAAGAGCAAAAGGAAGCCCTGAGTACCGCCACGGAAGCCCTGGATGAACATCCGGAAAATATCGAGATCCGTTACGCCCGGGCCATGCTCTACGATGGCATTGGCCAGACCGCCAACGCCGAAGCCGACCTGAAACAGATCCTCGAGCAAGAGCCGGAAAACGCCGTAGCACTGAATGCCCTGGGCTACATCCTGACCACCCGGACGGACAGGCTGAGAGAGGCCCGGGGCTATATTGAAAAAGCACTGCGACTGGACCCGGACAACCCGGCCATCCTCGACAGCATGGGCTGGGTCCTCTTCCTCGAGGGCCAGATCGAGCCTGCGCTCGATTACCTTTCCCGCGCCTGGGCCGCCTTCCCGGACCCGGAAGTGGCCGCCCACTACGGTGAGGCCCTCTGGATGAACGGTGCCGAAGAGCAGGCCCGGATCATCTGGCAGGAAGGCCTGGAACAGGACAGCGACCACGAAGTACTCAGGGAAACCATAGACCGGTTGACCAACGGCGGTGAGTCGGAATGAGACT
>JAWWAT010000543.1:0-2641 GCA_033721635.1 Marinobacter sp.
GGGCCCTGACCCTGACCGATGAACTCCTGGAGCTGCGACTGGCCGGCAACATCGATCAGGCAAGGGCGTTTCTGCTCAGTGATGTCTCCGGTGCCTATTCGGAGTGGCTCAAACGGGTTAACGCCTTTATCAATTACCAGGAAGACGTGGTCACCACTGGCGTGGATGAGGTGCGTGAGGCCGCGAGCACTTTTAACGCCCTGAACCTTTCAGTGACGGGGCTTGCGGTTATTTTGGGTGCCTTTGTGGCATTGGTGATTATCCGCAGGTTGAAGAAGATTCTTGGCGGTGAGCCGGAGGACGTTGCCCGTGCAATTCGCCAGCTGGCCGACGGGGAGCTGGACCAGGATATTCATACCCGCTATCCGGACAGCGTAATGGGCGCATTGCAGGATACTGTAGAGCGGCTGGGCGGCATTATCCGGGAGGTCCGATCGGCGGCTGAAGAGCTTTCCAATTCTTCTTCTGAACTTGAAAGCACCTCGGACAACAACAGCCGACAGATCCGTTTGCAGGCCACCGAAGCGGAACAGATGGCCACGGCCGTTAACCAGATGGCCGCCACGGTGAATGAAGTGGCCGGTTTCGCGGCCAGCGCCGCAACGGCAACCCAGACGGCCGACACCGAAGTGGAGAGCGGCAATCGCGTAGTGCAGGAAACCGCGACCTCGATCGGAGAGCTGGCGGAAACCCTGGAACAGGCAACCCAGACCGTACACCGTGTGTCCGAGGACAGTGCCAATATCGAAAAGATCATTGAGGTGATCAATGGCATTGCCGAACAGACCAACTTGCTGGCGCTGAATGCCGCGATCGAGGCAGCCCGCGCCGGCACCCATGGCCGGGGCTTCGCCGTAGTGGCAGATGAAGTGCGGTCTCTGGCGTCCAGAACCCAGGATTCGACCCGTGAAATCCAGGAAATGATCGGAAACCTTCAGACCGGCGCTGGCCAGGCGACCAAGGTTATGGAAAGCAGTCGGGAGCTGGCGCGTACCACCGTGGACAAGACCAGCGAGGCGGAAGCTGCCCTGGCCCGGATTCGTCATGAGGTGGGTGCCATCAACGACATGAATGCCCAGATCGCCAGTGCCTCGGAGGAGCAGAGTTCTGTTGCCGAAGAGGTCAACCGCAACATCAGCCGCATCCACGATGCCACGGTGGAAACCTCAGCCGGTTCGGAGCAGGTGGCCGGGGCCAGCCGGGATCTGGCCGTTCTTGCCGGTCAGCTGCGTTCCAGGGTGAGTGTGTTCCGGTTCAAAGGCTGAGGCCGCAGATCAAAAGCGCCAGGGTCGCGAGCAGCACCGCGACGTTGATGCCCAGAAGGGTATTCAGCTGTCCCGGGTTGGCGAGCGCAGCCGGCAGCTTGACGCTTACCCAGATCGCTGCCGGCAGAGGCGCAAGGGCGAGGGCGGCCCACACCGGCAACCAGCCAATCCAGATTGCCGCCTCGAGAAGGCCGTAGCTGCTCAGTAACAGGAGCGCTACCAGACGGGCTGCAACCGGCTGTCCCAGGGTAATCACCAGATGCCGGCGTCCCACTTTGCGGTCGGCGTCGACATCCGGAATCTGATTGATCAGCAGTAATTCGCTGGCCAGCAGCAGGCCGATGACCGATACAGTAAGAGCCGTTGCATCCAGCCGGGCCCCGAGTGCAATCAGACTGCCGAGGATCATCACCGGGCCAAACCCCAGGCCCGGAGCCAGCAGGCAGATCAGCGGAGAACGGGTAATCCAGCGGGTGTACGTGAGCACCAGTACCACGCCGGCGGCGCCAAGCACCAGCATAGGCAGGCCCCGGAGCCAGAGAAAGTAGAGGCCAATGGCCACAACCAGTCCCAGGGTGCCAAAGGCGGCCAGCAGGACGTGTCTGGCGGCCGAGGGCACTTGCGGCAAGGCACCACTGCCGCCGGAGAACGGCGTCCGGCGGGTAATCAGATCCAGCCCCGAGGCAAAGTCCTCATACTCGTTCAGCAGATTGACGGCCGCGTGGGCGAGAAGGGCACCAATCAGAACCAGCAGGGTGTCAATCAGGGCCGGCGATGCTCCCTGTTGCCAGGCCAGTGCCACGCCAAGGCCGGCACATAGCGGTGCAAGTACCAGAAAATTTGGGCGGGAGGCGCGCACCACCGCAACGGTTTCAGACATCGGGTCCTTCCAGGGAAAACTGAGCTTTTTAATCAGCCGGCCGATGGAACGTAGCCAGCGGCAAACACTAGCCCGAGCACCACCGGCATCACCACGAGACTGCCCAGGTTGCTCAATAATACCAGCGACGCGACCTTGTGTGGCTCCTGCCTGTACTGTTCTGCCACCATGTAGTTGAGTACCGCCGGCGGCAAGGCTGCAAATACCCACAGGGCCGCTACTTGCATCCCGGGCAGATCAAGAACCGCAATCATCGGCCACGCCAGGATCAGGCCGCTCGCGGGGCAGGCGATGGCGCCCAGCATGCCCAGTTTCCAGTCGCTGAAATCGATATCGAGCATGCGCACGCCAAGGGCAAAGAGCATCAGCGGGATGCACACACCACCGAGCATGTTCAGGGTTTCCAGCAGCCACTCTGGCAGGGGCACGCCTCCGAGATTGACCGACAGCCCGGCAATACTGGCAAACACGATGGGTAGCTTCAGGCGTTTGATGA
>JAWWAT010000544.1:0-2640 GCA_033721635.1 Marinobacter sp.
CATCGAGCGACTCTCCGGGCAATGGGTGTTGGCGCGGGTGGTTGTCCTGTCGGTCGGCTGGCTCCTGGGTTCCGGAAAGATCATGGCGGGTCCCTGGAATGGCGGTGTTTGGCTGGTTGTTGGCCTTGTCGGGCTGTTTATTGCATTCTGGTTGGTCCTGAAAACCGGGCTGGCGGTCTATCTGCAGCGGCTTCGACGGGATCTCTTCCGGTCGTTGCTAAACCGCGCGGTGCTGCCCGTTCAGCTTGGCTCATCTTTGCTGGTGCTGGCGAGCTACCTTGGTGTGTTTCTTTGCCTCGCCTGGGGCGCGGGCTATCTGGAAAATTGGGCATCGGTGGCAGTCATTGCCAGTCTGGGCAGTATTCTGCTGCTGAGTATGGTCATTCCGCTGACGGTTGCCGGTTGGGGTATCCGGGAAGGCGCCGCCGCGGTGCTATGGCCCATGGCGGGATTGCCGGCGGAGCAGGGGGTGGCTCTCAGTGTGGGTTATGGGGCGTTGGTGCTGGTGTCGAGTTTGCCCGGGGTGGCGTTTTTGTTCACCAAACCCTAAGCCGATCTACGCGTCGCGGGAAAAATCCAGAGCGAAGAGCATATCGCTCCCGAGGTTGACCAACTGCGCCCTTGGCCGGAGGGCGTCATCCAGAAAATCAATCTCCGGAAGCGAAAAGGCGGGTCTGCCACTGCCAATGATCATGGGCGCGACCATTACGTGCAGGCGGTCCAGCAAGCCGGCGTTGAGAAACGAGGAGACGGTGACCCCGCCGCCCTCCACGAACACCTTTTTCAAGCCGAAATCCGCCAGAACCTCAAGGATGAACTCTGGATCTATGGGCTCCTCCGCGTTCGCCTCTCCGAGGCAGGGGATTTCGCTAACCCCGGAACCGATGGATGGATTTCTGCTTTTGTCATACTGGCCCGCCACCAACCGCAGGGTAGGGGCCTCACCATCGGTGAACAGATGATGACTGTTGGGGACACGATGATGACGGTCGATGACAACACGGACCGGATTACGCCCTCTGGTTCGGCGAACGGTCAACCGGGGGTTGTCGGTAGAGGCAGTGCCGGCACCCACAATCACGGCATCGGATACCGCACGTATCCGATGGAGATGGGTAATACCATCGTCGCCGTTGATAAAGCGGGAACGGCCGGTCACTGTCGCAATCCGCCCGTCGAGGCTTTGGCCCAGTTGGCCGATGACCCTGGGTCTGCCATCTTCCGGAATGGGGCGACACAGGGGAAGGAACACCGAAAGCAGATCCTTCGCCTCGCCTGTGGCTGGCTGCATCAGGTGCCAGGCGCCGTGACCATTGAGTTTTACTGCTTCTTTGTCGGTTCCCGGCAATGGCAGTGTCACATTGCTGCGGTTAACTGCGTTAAGCACCAACTCCCATGCCGAGTCGATATCCAGGGTTCTTGCCGCCATAAATAGCCTGTTTGGTTGTTGCGCATGAACTGCCAAGACTTCTTCAGTATAGGCAGATTGTGTGCAAAGCTATATGTACGTTACATTTCCGGATTGACTCACTTCGCAGGGCATTATCGGGATAAGTTTCCCGATCTGGATGACGAGGTAAATGGCCATGCAGCATGCGCAACCCATTCAGCACTGGGAACCAGAGAAGCCTGAGGACCACGGGCAACTTGAACTTCCCGGAATTGCCCTGGACAAGAGTGATGAGCTACTGGAATCGGTGGCTAAGCTGGAGGAAGCGCTGGAGAAGGTGCAACTGACCGGGGAAGAGGTGGAACTGCTTCGCCGGTTCCGCAGGACGAGCGCGGAAAACCGGCGAATGATTCTTCAGATCCTGGGCAACTGACCCGCCCGGGATTCCTTACTTGCCTTTCTTGTAGATGTTCTCGTAGACGTAGTTGGTGGCTTCCACAAAGCCATCAATGCTGCCGCAATCGAATCGGCGCCCTTTGAACTGGTACGCCAGTACGCACCCGTTCTTCGCCTGCTCGAGTAGGGCGTCGGTAATCTGTACCTCTCCGTTCTTGCCCGCCGGCGTCTTTTCAATAATGTCGAAGATATCCGGCGTCAGAATGTACCGCCCGATAATTGCCAGGTTGCTCGGTGCGTCCTCCGGAGCCGGCTTCTCCACCATGTCGGTGATCCGGTAGAGGCCATCTTTCATGGATTCACCGGCAATCACACCGTACTTGTGGGTTTCATCGGCCGGTACTTCCTCAATGGCAACAATAGAACAGCGGAACTGGTTATAGAGCTTCACCATCTGCGCCAGTACGCCGTCTTCTCCTTACGGTCCAATGCAGAAGTCATCGGCCAAGACGACCGCAAAGGGGCTGTCACCCACCAGGTTGCGGCCGGTCAGGATGGCGTGGCCGAGACCCTTCATTTCATTCTGCCGGGTAAAGGCAAAGCTGTTGTGGTCGATCAGGTCGCGGATGGAGGTCAGCAGGTCTTCCTTGCCGGAGCCGGCAATCTGGTGCTCAAGTTCGTAGCTGATGTCGAAATGGTCTTCGATAGCCCGTTTGCCCCGACCAGTCACGAAGCCGAATTCATGAATACCGGCTTCCGCGGCTTCCTCAACACCGTATTGAACCAGGGGTTTGTTTACCACCGGCAGGATTTCCTTGGGCATCGCCTTGGTGGCCGGAAGAAATCGGGTGCCG
>JAWWAT010000545.1:0-2635 GCA_033721635.1 Marinobacter sp.
CGCCGGGAACTGGCCCAGTTCCTCACGAACCCGCAGGACTGACTCGTGGGTTACACCAGAATCGAACCAGACGTCCAGGGTATCGGTCACCTTCTCGTACTGTTCGGCATCACTGCCTAACAGGGAAGCAGCGTCCAGCTCGTACCAGGCGTCGATACCGCCTTCCTCGATCTGCTGGGCCACCTTTTCGATCAGGTTCTGGGTGTCCGGGTGCAGCTCCTGGGTTTCCTTATGGATAAACAGGGTAATGGGCACGCCCCAGGTCCGCTGACGGGAGATACACCAGTCCGGCGACTGGTTGAACATGGCTTCGATACGGTTCTTACCCCAGGAAGGCACCCAGCGCACACCCTGGATAGCTTCAAGAGCATCAGCGCGCAGGTTTTCCTTGTCCATGCTGATAAACCACTGGGGCGTGGCCCGGTAGATCAGCGGGGTCTTGGTACGCCAGCAATGGGGGTAGCTGTGGCGGAACTTCTCGGACCGAACCAACTTGCCCTCACGCTCGAGCGCACTGCAAACCGGCTCATCCGCCTTGTAAACGTGCACGCCGGCCAGCTCGCCAGCGGCAGAGGTGTAGGTGCCATCCGCCTGAACCAGATTGATGGTGTCGATGTTGTAGGCCTTGCCCACCTCAAAGTCTTCCATACCGTGATCGGGCGCGGTATGAACAGCACCGGTACCAGCGTCAGTGGACACGTGATCGCCCAGGATCACCGGCACCTTCTTGTCGTAGATCGGATGCTGGAGCACCAGGTTTTCCAGGGCCGCGCCGGAGCAGGTCGCCAGCACTTCGTAGGTCTCAACCTGCCAGCGCGCCATGATGCCTTCCACCATATCGGCGGCGAGAATCAGGCGCTCGGGCCCTTGGCCGACATCGGTCTGCACCAACGCGTAGTCCAGATCGGCATTGAGCGAAACCGCCTGGTTGGCCGGAATGGTCCAGGGCGTGGTGGTCCAGATAACCACGGAGACATCGCCACTGCCATTATCGGTGCCGAACAGCGACAGGGCTTTTGCCTGATCAACCGCGGTGAAGCGCACATCGATCTGGGTCGAGGTCTTGTCCTGGTACTCAACTTCAGCTTCTGCCAATGCGGACTGACCCACCACACTCCAGTAAACCGGCTTGTAACCACGCACCAGGTGGCCTTTGGCGACAATCTTGCCAAGGGCACGAACAATGCCTGCTTCAACTTTCGGATCCATGGTCAGGTAGGGTTTGTCCCACTCCCCCATGACGCCAAGGCGGATGAAATCGGTTTTCTGACCGGCAATCTGCTTGGTGGCGTAGTCGCGACAGGCCTGGCGGAACGTCTTGTAATCCACCTTCACCCCAGCCTTGCCAATCTCCTGCTCCACCTTGTGTTCGATAGGCAGGCCATGGCAGTCCCAGCCCGGCACGTAGGGCGCGTCATAGCCCATGAAGCTACGGGACTTGACGATCATGTCCTTGAGAATCTTGTTGACCGCGTGACCAATGTGAATGCTGCCGTTGGCGTAGGGAGGGCCATCATGAAGGATGAACTTCTCCCGCCCTTCACGCTGCTTGCGCAGGTTGCCGTAGACGTCGAGGTCCTGCCAGCGCTTGAGCATTTCCGGCTCGCGCTTGGCCAGGTTGCCGCGCATGGGAAAGGCGGTTTCCGGCAGGTTCAGAGTGTGCTTGTAGTCGCTCATGGTTTGTGTGCGTACTCTTTTGGTCTTGGTCAGTTTTGGTCGGTCATTAATTCGTTGGGGCGCAGCCGGGCGTTTCAATCCGCGCTTTTCACAGAACCGTTTTCGTCAATCCACGCTCGGGCATGATCAAAATCCCGGGCAATCTGTTCTTTCAGCTCATCCACGGAATCGAACTTTTCCTCGTCCCGCAGCCCGTGGCGGAATACCACTTCCAGATGCTGGCCATAAAGTGTGCCAGCAAAGTCAAACAGGTGCACTTCCAGCGAGGGACGCTTTCCGTCAACGGTGGGGCGTACACCGATATTGGCAACGCCATCAAACCGGGCGCCGTCATCAAGTGTGGCCGCAACCACATAGACTCCGCGCAGGGCCGGTGTTCTGTGCAACAGAATGTTCGCGGTTGGCGCGCCAATCTGGCGCCCCAATTGACGACCGTAAACGACCCTGCCCCGAATCCGGTAGGGGTGACCCAGAAGTGTTTCAGCCTTCTGCAGCCCGTTCACTGTGAGCGAATTCCGGACTCGGGTACTGCTCACACGCTCGCCGTCTACCGTCACCGTAAGAGTATTCTCAACGGTAAATCCGGTGTCCCTGCCGACTTTTTCAAGGAGCTCGAAGTCTCCGGCCCGATCGCAGCCAAACCGGAAATCATCGCCCACCACCAGGTGGCGGACAGCCAGCCCCCCAATCAGAACATCGTCTATAAAGCCCATGGCGGAATAACTGCGAAACGCCTGATTGAAGCGCAGGCACAGCACGATATCGATGCCTTCCGCCAACAGGGCCTCGAACTTTTGCCGAAACCCCATGAGCCTTGGTGGCGCTTCCTTGCCCTGAAAAAACTCCCGGGGCTGAGGCTCGAAAATCATCACCACGGATGGAACACCCAGAGCTTCAGCCTTACTTTTCACCTGATCAATAATGGTCTTATGCCCGAGATGGACACCGTCGAAGTTGC
>JAWWAT010000546.1:0-2633 GCA_033721635.1 Marinobacter sp.
CGGTCGGTTCTTCGGGAACTACCTATACGCGTTTAGGGGAAACTGGCCTAGTTTCCCCTGATGTCTGTCGCTTCCTATTCTTATCAGCTTCAGCCGGCCCGGGTGCGGGTGGAGTTTTTCCGGCTACTTCCCATCTCTTTGTTCGTGGTGGCGTTTGGTGCTGCCTTCGGATTGGCGGCAACCCAGAAAGGTCTTGAACCGCTCCAGGCGTTGTTGATGAGCGCCACTGTGTTTGCGGGGGCGTCCCAGTTTGCCGCCGTCGATATGTGGGGCGGCCAGGTGTCGGTGCTCCCAATGATCGCCGTGGTCTTTGCGATCAACTCCCGCCATCTGCTCATGGGTGCCTCTCTGTATCCCATGCTGAGGGACGTTTCGCCCGGTAAGCGCTACGGCCTGCTGTTGCTGCTCACCGACGCCAACTGGGCGGTCTCTGCCCAAGAGTATCAGAGCGGTCGGCGTAATCTGGAGGTCATTCTGGGAGGCGGCCTGGCTTTGTGGCTGGCCTGGATCATAGGAACCGGCCTTGGCGTTTATTTCGGCGGCCTGTTGCAGAATCCCAAATCCCTTGGGCTGGACATGGTCCTGGGCTGCTTCCTGCTGGCCATGGCCCTGGGCGGCAAGAAATCACCCAGAGTGCTGGTGGCCTGGACGGTGGCCGCGCTGGCATCACTGGCTGCCTGGAAGTGGCTGCCGCCCAATACCCATGTGGTGGTTGGTGCGCTTGCAGGGGGTGCGATCGGATTCTTCTGGTTGGAGCAAAAACCTGCAGACATCCAGCGGCGCCCGGATATTGAGGAGGCGAGCGATGGCCATTGAAACCACCACGGCCGGCATACTCCTGCTGATCGCGATCATGACAGTGGTCACGCTGGCGACCCGTTTCGGCGGCGTATTCATCATGTCCTTTGTAAAGATCAACCCCCGCATCGAGAGCTTCATCAACACGATGGCCAGCTCCGTGTTGATCGCCATCATCGTTCCCATGGCGTTCAGTGGCGACCTCGGGGCAGTCGCTGCTCTGGTGGTCACAGCGGTGATCATGCTGGCTCTTCGCAAACCCCTGCCAGCCATTGCAGCGGGGATTGCGGCCGCTGGAGTCGTCCGCTATCTGGCGTAACTTCTCGAATCTGCAGTGATTAAAAACTGCTCAAGTATCGAGGCTCGCGGCCGATACGCCTGTGTAGTGATTACAGGTACCCGAAGCCATGATTTCCTCCAGCCAGATTTCGCTTTTCCAGGACAGTTCCCGCCAGACATCGGCTTTCGACAGCACCCAACTGCGTATAAACAAACAAGCGCCGGCGGCGCCCCAGGCTAATGAAAATGCGGTGGGCTATGAACTGACGCTCATGCGCCAGGCTGCCTACCGTTACAGCAGCCAGGAGCAGCTCGCGTTCAGCGGAAGCAGCACCGTGACGGGTAACGATCAAGAAAGCGTGCTAACCAGTGCCCAGCTTGCCGAGAAAACCTCAGAGCTTTTTCTGATGGGCCAGCAGGCGCTGAGTGTCAGTCGCGCAGCGCTCGGCGGTGATACCGGCGTCGAGGGCCGTGGCAGTCTCTCGGTTTCAGCCGGGCGCTACATGTTCTACTCCGAGAGTGAATCCAGAAGTTTTGCCTCCACCGGCACCATAAGCCTCGAAAACGGTGAAACCATTGATTTCACACTCTCGCTCCGACAGTCCCAGTCCCGAACCTACGAGTACTCGGAGCTGGTGCAGATCCAGGAGCGGCCGCTCACCGATCCTCTGGTGATCAACTTCGGCAATACCACTGCGCGCCTGACCGACACGCTGTTCGAATTCGATCTGAACGGCGACGGAGAAACCGGCCAGTTCGCCTCACTGGGTAGCGGCAGCGGGTATCTGGTGTTGGATCGTAATGGCAATGGAAAGGTGGACGACGGCACTGAACTGTTTGGCCCCCAGAGCGGTTCCGGTTTCAGTGAGCTGGCCCGATTTGATGACGACGGCAACCGCTGGATTGATGCCAATGACGAGATCTTTCAGTCGCTGTCCGTGTGGGTTCAAACCGCGGACGGCTCACAGTCTCTCCAATCCCTCGGCGAAGTCGGGGTTGAGGCACTCTACGTGGACAATGTGGAAGACCGGTTTACTCTTGCCAACAGTCAGGGTGTGCCGCTGGGCCAGATCAAGGGTTCCGGTATTTACCTGACAACCGACGGCGAGGTTCGCACCCTGGAAGAAATTGACCTTGCAGAGCAGAATACCGCCGAAGCGCCAGCGGCGGAGACCGTGCTGAGTAATGAACGTGGCTCTCCGGAACGTGGAGGTAGTGGTCTGGTAGAAGCCAGGGTGGAAGCGATACGTTCGGCGCTCGAGAAGCTGAATGAAATCCGCGAAAAGCAGAAAGCGTTTATCGAAGAATCCAAAGACGCTGGCAAGCCCGAATCACCGCTTGATGATTACCTGAAGCTGATCGACAAGATGCGTCTGGAAATGCTGAATAGCCAGGACGAGAAGAAGCGGGCGGCGAGTCGGTATCTGGAGTTTGCCAGTCTTTGATTTTCAGCCTCGGAGCATGAAACAGGCGGGCAGGGCCTCCCAAAAAACGCTGTGAATACATCCCTGTACGCTTGGCTCCGCCATCCCTGGCTCCGCACATTTTTGGGAGGC
>JAWWAT010000547.1:0-2615 GCA_033721635.1 Marinobacter sp.
ATCGATAAATATCTGTTCAGAGAGTTTCCACTCACCGTCGCCGTCAAAGAGCCCAACAGGAATTGCGTAGTGCCCTTCTTCCTTTAAGCGGTAGAACAGATGGGTGCCACATTTCTGGCAAAAGCCGCGCTCAGCCCAATCGGACGAATCGAAGGTAGATATGTGTTCTTTGCCTTCGAAATCGACTTTGCTTTCACACTCGACGGCAAGAAGTGGACTGCCGCCCCATTTCCGGCACATCGAGCAGTGACAAGCACCAATGCTATTACTCTTTGGTTTAGCAGTGACATGGACTGCACCGCAGAGACAAGCACCACGCTGTTCTGATATCGCTGCCATGATTTCCTCCTACAGATGCATAACGCTAGCGGTAACCGGCGCCGGAGCGCCAGCGGAGGGAACCAAAAGCGGTACGCTTTTGGCGTCCGGTTGACCGCCTTGATACTGATTGAGCCTTCTCCCCAGCCCAACGGTTGCCCGCTAAGCTGGAAGGCGACCAAGCACTACAAGGGAGAAGACTCAATGAACTTTTACCATAGCACCCACCGTCATTATTGTGGAATCGATCTGCACGCCCGCAGTCTGTATGTCTGCATCATTGACCAGCAAGGGGAGGTGTTGCTGCACAAGGAAATCAAAGCCCGGCCGGAGCCGCTGCTGGCCCTGCTGGAACCCTTTCGCGATGATCTCGTTGAGGGTGTCGAGTGCATGCACTGCTGGTACTGGATCTCGGATCTGTGTGAAAAACACGGCATTGACTTCGTCCTCGGCCATGCCCTGTATATGAAAGCCATCCATGGGGGTAAAACCAAGAACGACCGCATTGACTCGTTCAAGATCGCCATGCTCATGAAGGGCAGCAACTTCCCGCTGGCCTATACCTATCCCAAGGAGATGCGGGCCACTCGCGACCTGCTGCGCCGGCGCGCCCGGATCGTCCAGCACGGGGCCATGCTCAAGGCCCATGTGGTGAATACCACGAGCCAATACAACCTGCCGCTGAACAAGGTCAACCTGAAGAATATCGGTGCCCGGGAACAAGTCCATGCGGTCTTTGCCGATCGGGACGTCCAACACAACATCGATCTGGACCTGGCCATCATCGATTGCTACCACCGAGAGCTGAGCAAGCTCGAAGAACACCTGGAGCGGCAAGCCAAACAACATGACCCCACGTCCCTGAGTGTGCTGCGGACCATTCCAGGGGTCGGTCGCATCCTGGCCCTGACGATTCTCTACGAAATCGGTGATATCCAGCGCTTTGAGTCGGTCCAGAAGTTCGCTTCATACGCCCGGCTCATCAAGTGCAAAGCCGAGTCTGCGGGTAAAGTCTATGGTACCCAGGGCAACAAAATCGGCAACGCGCATCTCAAGTGGGCTTTCTCTGAGGCGGCGGTGCTGTACCTGCGCGGCAATGACAAAGCCCAGCGCTACCTACAGAAACTCCAGAAACGCATGAACAAGGCCAAGGCGTTATCCGCGCTGGCCCACAAGCTGGGTCGTGCCGCCTACTTCATGCTCAAGCATCAAAGGGTGTTCGATGAACAACGATTCCTGAAGGGTTAGTCACGCCACGGGGGTGAGCATGAGGTCTAACTGGATCAAACCGGATGATGACTGAAAGCCGGGTGTCCGCTGACTGGTACCCGATACCGAACCGGCCTTCTATCACTGACGTTGAAGCCAGCCGCCTTGATTAGCCATCCCGTGGGCGTGCCTTAATGCCATGAGCCAGTGCGCTTACACCGGTCCTGAGCCTGACCCTAACTGGAGCTCAGAAGCCAGATCCTTGAATAGCGCCAGTGACCGGTTAACCGATGAATGTCTGGTGCCCCTGACCCACCGATGGAACGACCGGTCAGGCTGTGGCCTAAAGCCACGTAAGAGAGCCCCTATATGTGTTTGCTGTGAGTGCCTGACAGCCCCGCGAGACTAGCGAAGCAGGCGTTCTCGCTCATGGGTTTGGGTTGGCTGCTGGCGCGGCCAAAAAAATGACTATTGCCTATTGAATCCGAGAAGGCTCATATGTGTTATGACTTGCCGAGTTCGCCTTGGCCCTAGTCCGCCACGCGATCGTCATGGAAATTTTTAATAGGCCGAGCACTGTAGCTTTCGGGGGGCTGATTTCGGCGAATGTACACCCGAAAACAAGCACCTCAATCTGCGACCAGAAAAGCTAAAAAGTTAGTGGCCCTCCGTCGACTCGTTCCTCTATTAATACCTAAATGTCCTTAGTACAGTTGTACGAGTCGATATTTTTCAATTTGTCACTTTGCTCGTTATCTTTTAGGTAGATTATAAAAGATTTCCCGCTTGGACCAATTGCCAGACAGGGATCTGCTCCATGCTCCAACAGAACGTCCACACATCTGAGACCACATTTCCCGCGTTCATAAGCATGAAATAGAGGTGACAGGCCATTTTCAGGCCTAAAATTGACATCGGCATTGGAGTTACCAATGACGTAGCTGAGTGTATCTTCGTTTATGGAACGGAGCATTCCCGTGAACGCGGTATACTGGTCAACATACATTAATTTGTTCAGATCAGGTTTTTGTGCCAATACTGGCTTAAGCAATTGCAGGTCATTTTTCAGGGCGACATAGGTGGAGAAG
>JAWWAT010000548.1:0-2609 GCA_033721635.1 Marinobacter sp.
CCAGGTCGATACGATCCAGCAGGTTTTCAACAAACTGTTGAGGGATCAGTCCGCTCATGGGGGCTCCACATCAGGCCGTCATCGGAGTTGGCCAATAGCCAAAAATGCCGCCGAAGCCAGGCCTCGGCGGCATTTTTGAGTCGCTCTGTGCAGCCTGCGGCTGGACAGGCAATCAGTGCTTTGCAGTCAAGCGGCGTCAGACAAAACTCAGTACAGACGCTCGAACTTGCGCTGTTCCCGCTGAAGCTTCTTGAGATGACGCTTAACGGCAGCGGCTGCTTTGCGCTTGCGAACAGCGGTCGGCTTCTCGTAGTGCTCACGACGACGTACTTCGGAGAGTACACCCGCTTTTTCGCAGGAACGCTTGAAGCGACGCAGTGCTACGTCAAACGGTTCATTCTCTTTCACTTTAACAGCTGGCATTCGAAAATCACCTACCTGATAGATTCGGTTTCAATTTTGTCCGTCTGGCGTGGCCAGACCGGTTCTCGATCCCTGGTCAGATTGGCTAAAACTCGACCAGTGCATATTTTAGGGCGGCAATAATAGCGCCTGCCTTATGGCAAGGTCAATGTTTGTTCGATGAATCTGCCAGTGGGTTTCGGGTTTCTGCTAAAATGCGCGTCATTTTCATTTCCGCCAACCAACGTGGCCCGAGATTATGCTGATTCTAGGTATTGAAACCTCCTGCGATGAAACTGGGGTGGCACTGTATGACACCGAGACGGGGTTGTTGGGGCATGCCCTGTTCAGTCAGATCGATATGCACGCCGATTACGGTGGTGTTGTACCCGAGCTGGCGTCCCGCGACCACGTTCGCAAGCTGCTGCCATTGTGCGACCAGGTGCTTTCAGACGCAGGCAAGAACCGCTCGGATATAGAGGGAATTGCCTACACAGCGGGGCCGGGTCTGGTCGGTGCGCTCATGGTCGGAGGTTCGGTGGCTCATTCCCTGGGGTTTGCCCTGGGTGTGCCGGTGCTGGGCGTGCATCACATGGAAGGTCACCTGCTGGCGCCCATGCTGGAAGACAATCCGCCCGGGTTTCCCTTCGTCGCATTGCTGGTATCGGGTGGTCATACCCAACTGGTGAGGGTTAATGGCATTGGCGAGTACGAGATGTTGGGCGAATCGGTGGACGATGCCGCCGGTGAGGCCTTTGACAAAACCGCCAAGATGCTCGGTCTGGACTATCCCGGAGGCCCCCGGGTGGCAGCACTCGCGGAAAAGGGTGCCGAAGGCCGTTACCGGTTCCCGAGGCCAATGACCGACCGGCCCGGACTGGATTTCAGTTTCAGCGGCCTGAAAACCTTTACTCTCAATACCGTCAATGCCGCCCGTCAGGCAGGCGGGCTGGATGACCAGACTCGGGCGGATATCGCCCTGGCGTTTGAAGCGGCTGTGGTGGACACGCTGACCATAAAATGCCGTCGGGCCCTTGAGCAGACAGGCTGCAAGCGCCTGGTTATTGCCGGGGGTGTAAGCGCCAATAAACGGCTGCGGGCAGGCCTGGAAAAAATGACCGGCAAGCTCAACGCCCACGTGTTTTACGCCCGCCCTGAGTTCTGTACCGATAACGGTGCGATGATCGCCTACGCCGGCGCCCAACGCATGAAAGCCGGTCAGCAGGACGGTGAACGTATTGTGGCGGTGCCCCGGTGGCCCATGAACACGCTGCCACCGATCAACGAACCTCGATCCAACGGATTGGTGGACTGATGGTTAAAGTCCTGCTTCGCGACCCTGGGCCAGTCGGATCAGGTTGTTGCGATGGCGAACCACAATCAGCAGCGCCAGCAGGCCGAACAGAGGCAGGGTTTCTGGTTCAAGGAAGGCACTGATTAGCGGGCCACTGATAATGGCAATCAGGGAGGCCAGCGCTGAAATGCGCCAGCGCCAGATCACCAGCATCCAGATAGCGGCCATCACCAGTGTTGTGACGGGTGCCAATGCAAGCCCGGCGCCAAGCGCCGTTGCCACACCTTTTCCGCCCTTGAAACGATAGAATACCGGGATCATGTGCCCCGTTACGGCACACAGGGCAACCATGGCCTGAACCATCACCGAAAGGCCGGCGGCATGGGCCAGCCACACGGGCAACCAGCCCTTGGCCGCATCCAGTGCCAGAGTCAGCAGGGCTGGCGGCCAACCGCCGGTGCGGTAGACATTCGTGGCGCCGGGGTTGCCAGATCCCTGGGCCCGGGGATCGGGTAGCTTCCAGAGCTGGCAGACCGGCAGGGCGAACAGTACCGAACCTGCCACATAAGCGGCGGCGCAGAGCAAAACCGTTAACACCGGATCAGTGGGAAGCATGCTATGGGCCCGGAAGCAAAGACGTATCTGGTGAATGTGTGCGAAAATGCCCGCCCTGAAAGCACGAGCCAGCCTGTTCACATTATCCCCTGGTTGTGCGTTATTCAATCAGCAAAGAGTGGAAGATCCCGGGAGCACCCTTGGCAGACAGTGTATTGATCGAAGGCCTGGTTGTGGAGACTGTGGTTGGTGTTTATGACTGGGAGCGAGAAGTCACCCAGAGCCTGGTGGTTGATCTGGAAATGGCCTGGGATAACACGGTACCGGGCGGCTCGGACGATGTCGCTGATGCGCTGGA
>JAWWAT010000549.1:0-2608 GCA_033721635.1 Marinobacter sp.
CCTTAGTGTAAGGCTTGATCCACTCAAGGCGCTTGCCGTGCTCACCCCAGAAGGTATCCGGGTCTTCAACTGACTGACGATACATTTCTTCATACTGTTCCCGGTTCAGAAGGGCCTGTTTGGCCACCTCCGGGCTTACCGGATATACCTGTTTATCAGTCATTGTGCTCCCCCTTTAGTCAGAGTCTGTTGTCATTGTCGGTTTTTGGATTTCAGACGTTGAGGCCTCTCCGGCCCAGTAGACGGATAGTGGTAGTTCACCATGCTAGCCACCACACAATGAATTAGACTAACGTCCTAATCCGCCTGAACTTTTAGCCAAAAAAGGTCGGTAACCTGCAAGAAAACAACGGTAAATTGCGCCGAACGAGAAGCTTTCTTAAGGATAGTTCGGTTGGAGCCGATGGCAAACCGGGAAGGGAAACGGCCAGGCAAAAAAAGCCCGGTCTTCGCGACCGGGCTCTGGAGTCATGCTGCCTTTTTGCGAGCCTTGGCTGAGCGCAGGCTGTACACCTTGCGCTCCTTGAGGGCGTATCGGTTGAGACCTGCCAGGTGGATCTTGCGCAGATAAACCGACCAGTCGATCTGGCGGGCATCTACCGGAAACAACACCTTGTCCAGTTCACCCATCCTCGACGCCAGGGCCAACAGGTCGTCGTTCCGGAAGATGTAGTCCGGCGCAGTGTAGAAGCCAAAGATGGTGGCCAGAGAACGGGTGGTGTCCAGATTCCGGAGCATTTTCAGCTCGCGATTCTGGCCCAGCATGCGCATAACCTTCCCGGTAATGCTCAGGGGAATGCGCACCCCGCCGACAACCGCATCGAACAACCGGCGGTTAACTGCGATAAAGGGTTTGGTCGGCTGGCGATAGAACAGCTGATCGTATTCTGCGAAGTTGGCTTTGGATTCCGCCATCAGGTGATCGATAAACTGGCCCAGGGAAACCGGATTTGAACTGCCACTGCAGCACTGGTAAATCCGATGACGGGGCGCATCGCCAACAGCTTCGGCAGCCGCCAGGATGATGGCATTGGCCACCAGATCCACGGGGATAACGTCGATAATGCCAGCGCGCTTGCCCGGGAATAACGTGACTTTCTCACGGGCGTAGGCAAGGATAATGGCGTCTGCCACCTTTACACCCTCAATCCAACCCGGCGCGGGTTCCTCGAGTGCACTTTCGATAATCGACGGGCGGACAATGGTCAGCGC
Source organism: Marinobacter sp. (assembly GCA_033721635.1). Lineage (GTDB taxonomy): Bacteria > Pseudomonadota > Gammaproteobacteria > Pseudomonadales > Oleiphilaceae > Marinobacter. The sequence continues at coordinate 1,213 of JAWWAT010000549.1, forward strand.
GCGCCCTGCCAGGGCCTTTAGCAAAAGCTGCTCACCCAGCCACTTGGTAAACGTGTAGGTATCGCTCCAACCATAATGGTTGGCTTCGCGGATCCCCAGGTCCACAAGCTTCTTTTCCAGAACCTTCCCCGAGTAGCGCGAGCGTACGTCCGAAATCTTGTCTTCCAAAAGCCGAACCAGCTCCTCGATCTCGTAATAGCCTTCCGTACTGCGGGGAATGGATTCGCCCGCCGGCTTGATCACGGCCTCTGTGATCTGGCCCGAATTCATGCCGTTCACATAACAGGTGGAAACCTGAAGCACCGCCAGTGACTTGTTCTGTCGGGCAAGCTCGGCGACGTTTTCAAGGCACTGGGTATTGATCGCAAGCGCTTTATCGAGCTCTTCCCGAAAGTTCACACTGGCGGCGGAATTGATAACCACATCAACGCCATCAGCCAACTTGCGGAATCTGTCGCCGGACAGACCAAACAATGGCTCGGTCACTTCCCCGGTCACGCAGTGCACACGCTCTTCGATGAAGGTTTCGAAAGCGTCGTTGTCTTCGTGACGCAGCCGATCGAAAACCGACGAGGTGGCGATTTCCTCATAAAAACGCTCCCGGGCATTGGGGTGACGCTTGTTACCACGGATCAGCAGGTGAATGCCGCCGATGTCGGGAACGGCGCGAATAAGCTTTTCCAGAACCACCTTGCCGAGAAACCCTGTGGTGCCGGTAATCAGAACATGCTTGCCCCGTAGCCGCTCAAGTACTTTTGACGACGCTTCGGGATTCAACTGCTGTGTTGCCATGGGAGAACTCCTTCTCATTTCAATTCGTTGTCGGCGAACACCTGCCAACAGAGGGAAAGTTTGCGAATCAGGTACACCGGACCTACTGCATATTGCGGGCCACGATTCAGATTTATGCTCAATCCTTGCACAACTTTAGTGACAGAGCGGTGACACACAGCAAAGTTACGCTACAAAAAACGCTAATAAAATGACGGAAAAGAGGGTAGGTTTTTCTGCCTATCAGGAACGACCTTGATCATTGCCCGAGAGAGACCGCAGAAGCTGATCCAGGGAGATATCCGCGGGCTGCTCCTTCAACACTCGTACCAGGCGATCCTGCTCGCCAAAGCTGATGCGGTCGTAAAAGGGCTCACGAAGCACCGGCTGCGCCGGCTCAGGGGTTGCCGGTTCCTGTGTGGGCGAAATCTGCTCCGCCAACTCACGAAGATGGATGGCCAGATGCTGCTTGCGCTCAGGACTGAGATTCTCCCACTGGAACGCCCCCAATCCGGTCTGGATGATCTCGATGGCATCACTGTCCAGAGTGCTCCCCAGCAGTGCAAAAAGCCGCGTGAATGCCTCATAACGCAGCAGCGGATCGACCGGCGCCTGGCCGAATACA